>CAJXWI010000042.1 GCA_913062735.1 uncultured Arcobacter sp. | reverse complement strand
TTGATCTTATAATCCTTCCTGGTTCAAAGTTAGTGATGAAAGATTTAACGTGGCTAAAACGAGTAGGATTACTTGAGCAAATACAAGAGTATAAAAAAAATGTCTTATGTATTTGTGGGGGCTATGAAATGATGTTTAAAAAGCTGCATGACCCTTATTGTTTAGAGAATGAAACAAGTATAAGTATGGATGGTTTTAATGAAATTGATGATGAAATCATTTTTGAAAAAGAAAAGATTCTAAAAAAAGGTGAATATACCTTATTTGGAATAAAAATGAAGGGTTTTGAGATTCATCATGGAAGCTCATCTGTTTATCCCTTGTATTATGAAAATAAATTATTACAAGGTACTTTTGTTCATGGAATTTTAGACAATGATGAATTTAGAACAAAATATTTGCAAAAAATTAATAGCTCATATGAGGGCTTTTCTTTTAGTGAGTATAAAAGAAGAACCATTAATACGTTTGTTAATGAAATGAAAAATAATTTAGATGTGGAGTTTATAAAAAAGTGTATTACGAAGTAGTTATTATTGCTTATATTTTTGATATGTTATTTTCAGAGTATGAGCATGTAAAGTTTATAAAACATCCTATTGTAATAATAGGATCGTATATCTCATGGTTTGAAAAAAAGTTTTACAAGGACAGTGTATTTAGAGGTACTTTATTGTTATTGTCTTTAATGATATTAGTATATGTAATATCAAAAAGTATTATGATCTTGGATTCTTTTATTTTAGAAGCCTTTTTATGCTCTTTTGCAATTTCACATAAGATGTTATATGACAAAGTAAAAGAAATCACTCAAAGTGAAAATAAAACAGAGTTAATAGCTATGTTGGTTTCACGAGATACTTCTTCTATGAATGAGAGCGATATTAATAAAGCAGCTATTGAAACGTATGCTGAGAATTTAAGTGATGGGGTAATTGCTCCTATTTTTTATATGTTCTTTTTTGGTCTTGCTGGGGCTTTTGTGTATAAAGCAGTAAATACCTTAGATTCAATGGTTGGTTATAAAAATGATCGTTATTTAAACTATGGAAGAAGCTCAGCTCGAATGGATGATTTATTAAATTATATTCCTGCAAGGCTTACTGCTTTTCTTATTTGTATTTTATTTAAATCCTACAAAGCCTTTAATGGTTTTTCTTTTTATGGGGCTCAGCACGAGAGTGTTAATGCAGGACATCCAATAGCAGCAATGGCTTTGGGGATAAAGGTGAGTTTAGGTGGGCCTACGTCTTATTTTGGTAAAATAAAAGAAAAAGCTTATTTTGGTGATGGCAAAAAAGACATCACTACAAATGATGTGCTAAGAGCACTTTCAATTAAATACAAACTGGACTTTTGTATAATACTGTTTCTAGGAGTAATTTATGTCTTACAAAAAGTGGTTTGATGCCCACGGAAAAAAACATGCAAAAATCATGGAGCGATTGACTCATTTAAGCAATGATGAGGTGATTAAATATTTTGTCTTTGAAAACATGGTTAAAAATGAAGTAGATTTTTGTCCTTTATACAAAGACAATAAAAAATGTCATGATTTAGAAGACTTAAATTGTTATTTTTGCGCCTGTCCCAACTTTAGGTTTAATGATGAAGGGTTTAGATTGCAAGATGAAAAAACATTGTTTTCTTACTGTAATATTGATTCAAAAGACGGAGCACAGTTTTTTGGAGATACTTATATTCATCAAAACTGCGCAGGTTGTGGAGTACCTCATAAAGAAAAGTATATTAAATCTAAGTTCAAACGAAACTGGTTTGAAGTGATGAAAAAAGTTACGCCTTAAGTAAACGAGGCATTCGTCTTCTTTCTTTGAGGGTTTTTTTATTTAAAACAATACAAAAAATATTATTACCATTTTCATATTTGTAAATAAAGCTAAATTCATGTAAATCACAAATGGTTTTTACAATATATAAACCCAAACCAAAACCATCGCTTCTTTTTTCTTCTTGAGAAAAAGCTTCGGTGTAATAATCAAGCTCGTATTTGAGTTTATCCCCTTTCGAAATAACTTCAATAATGTCTTTATTTGCACGTAAAACAGCTCTTTTTTCAACTGAAAACTTAATTCCATTGTCTAAAAGATTTTTAAGCGCAATAGAGAGTAAATTAATATCAACTTCAAATTTAAAATCATTTATTTTAGAATCAATACTATTGGTTTCAAGCATTAAAATTTTTAAAGAGGTATCGTATATTTTTAAAAAACAAGTACCTTGCTTATCTAGGGTGTGTACTTTGGAAGTAAGTTTTTCAACGGTTGCCAATTCTTTAATAATTTCATTCATTCGCAAAAATGCACGGTTTAAAATTTGTTTACTTTTTGATTCCTCTAAGACTTCAATTGCAAACATAGCTTTAGTAATAGGTGTTTTTAATTCATGCATCATATTTCTCATAAACAAATTTTTGGAGCTTAAGAGTTTTGAGATATAGATTCTTGAATTATTAAAGTTATTTGCAATTTCTCCAATTTCATCACAGTTTTGAGAAGAAGTATTAATACTAAGATTTCCTTTTGAAAACTCATTTATTTGATCATTGAGTTTTTTTAACGGCATAAGTTTTTTCTTTAAAATAAAAAATAAAAAGAAGATAATAAAAATAGCAGCTAAAAAAGCAATAAAGACTTTGAGATAATTATAAGTTTTTGCTTTTAAGTCTTGAAGCATAATATTATAACCGTATTGTTGAACATAAATAAATATTTTTTCATTATGCTCTAAAACTCTGTATATTCCTAAATAAGTTCTATGAAGTTCCAATTCTTCTGCATTGTTAATAATATGAAGTTTTTTTTCTCTGTTGATTACAGGTTTTGTATTAAATTTTGAATACAAAGAGTTAAGTTGTTCATAGGTCGGGAATTTTTGAAAAATAGATAAAAAGTTATTGGCAATTATTTCATGTCTTTTTTGCCTGTCAATTTCAAAAGATTCTTTGTCTAAAGAAACAAACAACAAAGAACCAGCAGTAATAGCTATAAAAGCAATAAAGAAAATAAAGTTAATAAAAGTAGATATTGAAATATTTCTCATACTATTAACTGATAACCAATTCCTCTAACAGATTTTATAAAAGTCTCAGACTCGTCAATTGAAGCGATTTTATTTCGTATGCGTGAAATCATTACATCAATGTTTTTTAATGAACTTTCATCTTCTATATGAATTGAATCATAGATGAAATCTTCTCTTGATACCACTCCATTATTTCTTTGAATTAAAAGTCTTAAAATATCAAATTCAGCCAAGGTAAGATTTAAAAGTTTTTCTTTAAAATATATTTGTAAATCATCAATACGTAAATCAAATATTTTTTTTTCTTTTTTCTCTTGACTTGAGAATACTTGTGTCCGTTTTAAAATACTTTTGATTCGTGCACTTAATTCTCTTGGATTATAAGGTTTAGGCAAATAATCATCTGCCCCTCGCTCTAAGCCCATTACTTTATCTAAAATATCATCTCTTGCAGAAGAGATAATAATAGGAATATTAGATATATCTCTGATCTTAGGAATAAGTTCTAGCCCATCAATTTCAGGCAAGGTTAAATCCAAAATTAAAAGTTCATAATCTTTTTGAACTTTTAAAGTAGATAAGCCTTGATAAGGTGAATCGATATTGGTGACTTCCATATCAAAAGAAGCCAAATAATCTGTAATAATTTGAGCAAGTTCTAAATCATCTTCTATCATTAATATTTTAGTAATAATAAATCCTTTATTTTATAACCAGTAAAAGTGTTTGACCGTATCTGTTAATATAAACTCTTTTATGTCTTTTTTTGTATTTACCTAGGGCTGTGTTTATGTTTTTGATTGAAGTAACTTCAATATCTTCTATTTGGATTATAACATCTCCTGCTAAAAATCCAACTTTTTCTGCACGTGATTTTGGTTCAACGCTTTTAATTAAAGCACCTTTAACTGTTTTACCTAATCTGTATTGTTTACTAGTATTATCATTTATAGAGGTTAGTTTTAATCCCCCTAATACAGATTTATTTGAAGCTACGCTTTCAGTAGAATTTTGGTTTCCTAAAACAATTGATAATTCAATGTTTTTGTTGTTTCTCTCAATTTGAAGTTTAATCTTTGAATTGGGTTTAAATTGTGCAATCGTATTTTGTAAAGCTTTCATATCTTTGATAATTTTATTGTTAATTGCATAAATTAAATCTCCACGTTTAATGCCATATTTTTCTGCTGGAGTATCTGGGGCTACATCTAAAATTAAAGCACCTTTTTTATGTCTATAAACTTTTGCCAGGCTGCTGCTTAAATCATCAATTACTACGCCTAAATAACCTCTGGTTACTTTTCCATCGCTAATTAATTTTTGAACCACATCTTTTAGCATATTAACAGGAATTGCAAAACCAATTCCATTATTTCCACCCGATTTTGAAATAATCGCAGAATTTAAACCAATAAGAGCACCTCTTGAATCAACTAATGCGCCTCCTGAATTTCCTGGGTTAATTGAAGCATCGGTTTGAATAAAGTTTTCATATTTATTAATACCTACTTTGTTTTTATTTAAAGCAGAAATAATACCTTGCGTTACTGTCTCCCCAATACCAAAAGGATTACCAATAGCAAAAATAATATCACCAATTCTTAAATCATCTGAATATCCAAATTTAATAGGAGAAAGGTTTTTTTCTTCAATTTTAATTACAGCCAAATCAGAACCTGCATCTTTTCCAATAAGTTTTGCATTGTATTCTTTTTGGCTGTTTGATAAAGAAACGGTAATTTCATCTGCATTTTGAATAACATGATAATTGGTAACAATATATCCGTCCTTAGAGATTACAACACCAGAACCAAGCGATCGCTGTACTCTGTTTTTTGGGAATTGATTCCCAAATTGTTCCCCAAAGAATTTTTTGAATAAGGGATCTTTAAACATTTGTAAGGGTAATTGTCCGCTTTGAGTTGAAACAGTTCTTTTAGCAGAAATATTTACCACTGAGTCTAAAGAATCTTTTATACTGTTATTGAATGATAAAATTTGATTAGTAGTATTGGGTGCAATTCTTTGTGGGTTTTTAGTTGCTAAATCGAAACTAAAACTTTGTGCAAAAATATTGCTGGCAAAAAGTGAGCCAATGAGTAATAATTTTGTAGTATTTAGGTTTTTCATTGTGTGCCTTTGTAAATTGTATAGTGAAAGTTTATACTGTCTGTGTAAACTAATAACTAATAAAAGGTTAACAAAGGGTTAATGTTCTGGTTAAAGGCCTCTATACAAGGGCTTAATGAAGATTTAGAGTTTGTAAGTTTTAACTTACAGACTCTAATATTTTAGTATAAATCAGTTTTTAGCATAGCTCCTGAGCTTGCATTGGTTACTAATGATCTGTATTGACCCAACCATCTTGATTTAAGTTTTTTCTTAATAGGTACGAATTTTGCTTTTCTTTTCGCAATTTCTTCATCACTGATATGTACTTCTAAAATGTATTTATCAACATCAATGTGGATTTCATCTCCATCTTCTAATAATCCAATCATACCACCCTCAGCTGCTTCAGGACTAACATGTCCAATAGAAGCACCTCTTGTTGCTCCTGAGAATCTACCATCAGTAATAAGTGCAACGCTGTCACCTAATCCCATTCCCATAATCAAAGAAGTAGGAGTTAACATTTCTTGCATTCCAGGCCCACCTTTAGGACCCTCATAACGAATTACAACTACATCTCCTGCTTTTACCTTACCACTTACAATTCCAGAAATTGCTTTGGCTTGTCCATCAAAACAAACTGCTTTTCCAGTAATTACCCTAGATCCTGTAATTCCAGCTGTTTTAATAACAGCTCCTTCAAGGGCCAAGTTTCCATATAAAATTGCTAGTCCACCAACTGGTGAGTAGGCATTATCAATAGTATGAATAATACTTGTATCTTTGATATACGCATCTTTAATTTTTTCTAAAATTGTCTCACCTGTGATTGTTAAGTTATCTAATAAGATATCATCTCCACGTTTTGACATTTCTTTCATAACAGCAGATACTCCACCAGCTGCATCTATATCTTCCATATGAACAGTTGATAAAGATGGAGAGATTTTAGCAATATGTGAAACTCTTTTTGAAATAGTATTAATATCTTTTAATTGGAAATTAACTTCTGCTTCTCTTGCAATTGCTAACATATGAAGTACAGTATTAGAAGATCCGCCCATAGCCATATCAACAGCAAAAGCATTTCTTACTGCATTTTCATTTAAGATATTTCTTAATACGAATTTTTTTCTTGCATTTTCATCTAAAGCAATCTCACAAATTCTTCGTGCTGCTTTTCTATATAATACTTCTCTCTCAGGTGTTAAAGCTAAAATAGTTCCATTTCCAGGAAGTGCTATTCCCATAGCTTCCATTAATGTATTCATAGAATTAGCAGTAAACATACCAGAACAAGAACCTCCACTTGGACATGCATTACACTCAATGTCAAGTAGTTCTTCATCGGTCATTTCACCTGCTTCATGTTTTCCAACTGCTTCAAAAGCAGTCGCTAAATCAATAGGAGTACCATCTTTTGTATGACCTTTTGACATAGGGCCACCTGATACAAATATAGTAGGAACATTTACTCTTAATGCACCCATAATCATACCTGGTACAATTTTATCGCAATTTGGAATAGCAATCATTGCATCTAATTTATGTGCATGCATTACTGTTTCAATTGAATTTGCAATTAATTCTCTTGAAGGAAGTGAAAACAACATTCCATCATGACCCATAGCAATACCATCATCTACTCCAATAGTATTAAACTCAAAAGGCACACAACCGTTCTTTCTAATTTCGTCTTTTATGATTATAGATACTTTGTCTAAAAAATAATGACCTGGAATTAATTCGATAAATGAGTTTGCAACTCCAATAAAGGGCTTGTCGAAATCATCATCTTTTAAACCTGTTGCTCTTAATAGGGATCTATGTGGTGCTCTGTTGACACCTTTTTTTATTTCATCACTTCTCACAAAATTTCCTTTTTATATACTTTTATTGTGCTGATTATACTTATATCTGCGTTCATTTTTTATTAAACACTTAATCATACAAATAAAAATCAAAAAGAGTGTAAAAATAGGGCTTTAATATATGATAATAAGACCCATTATTTATAATAAAAAGAATTTAAAAATATCAATAAAAAAACCTTGACAAAATAGCATTTATTCATTATAATTCCCATCCAATTTAAGCACCTATTTATATGCGAGCGTGGCGGAATTGGTAGACGCGTTGGACTTAAAATCCAATTCTGGTTTCAGAGTGTCGGTTCAATTCCGACCGTTCGCACCATGATCAATGAAAATAATGTTAAGACATTGTTTTTTTTGTGAACAAAAAATATCATAGATGATGTTTTTAAATTTAGTCCAATAATGTAGGAACATTATTGAGAAATGAAATGTATATTTCATTTTAGAAAACAAAAATCATATCACGATATGATTTAAAATTAACTACTTCCTATAGTTACATGTTGGAGAATTGACAGAGTTGGTCGAATGTACCGGTTTTGAAAACCGGCGAGGGTCACACCTCCGAGGGTTCGAATCCCTTGTTCTCCTCCATTATAAACTTCCTAAAAACAAATCATTTTACTTATAACTTCCCAATATATTTTTATTTAGCTAATATACTATTATTTTTAAAAGGCTTCTCATGCGCTATTTACTATATATCCTATTATTCTCCATATCTTTGTTATCAAAACCCAATAATACATTTCATCAAATGCAAAAAGAATACAATGCGGCAGTAAGTCAAGCACTTTATTCCCTTAAAATTGATAAGTACCTTATTCTTGCAGATAAAGGTCATAGTCTTGCACAATATGATTTAGGAGTTATTTATGAAGAAGGCCACTACCCTGTTAATATAAATTTACAAAAAGCTGTTAAATATTATCAAGCTGCTTCCAAAAACAATCACATTCCTTCACTTGTTAAAATTGCCTATTTTTATCAAAAAGGTATAATTCTTAAAAAAAACACTAAAAAAGCAATAGAACTCTATTCAAAAGCTGCAAAAGAAAATAATGCCCAGGCACAATATAAACTAGCAAGTATGTATGCAAGAGAAGAAGGATTAAAAAAAGATATTGATATCATTTTGTCTTTGTATACAAAATCTGCAAATCAGGGATATCTGTCTTCTATTATTGCTTTGGGTCTTTATTATGAAATAGGGATTGAAGTAAAAAAAGATTATGGAAAAGCTCTGTATTGGTTTTCTAAAGTAAAAGATATACCTACTATTCCTCAAAGAATTAGAAATATTTGTAATAAAAAAAGTGAATTGTGTAAATAAATAGATGGTCGGGGCGAGAGGATTCGAACCTCCGGCCCCCTGGTCCCAAACCAGGTGCGCTAACCAGACTGCGCTACGCCCCGACATTTTAAAGAAGAGGATTTTAGTGTTTTTTTACTCTTTTGTCAAGCTTATTTGGGAATATGCAAAGAAACTTCTAAAATTTCATATTCATAGACGCAAGAATTGATTATAAACTCAAAATCTTCGCCTTTTTCTTTGTTTAATAAAGATTTTCCAAGAGGAGAGATATTTGAGATAATCATAGAAGAAGGATTAGCTTCATAGGTTCCTAAGATAGAGTATGTGGTAATTTTATTTGTACGCAAATCCAAAAGTGTCACGCAAGAACCAAAATTAATCTTTGAATGATCTAGGTTTTGAATTTGAACGACTTTTGAGCTGTTTATAATCTTCTCTAAAAACCGCAAGCGTTTGTCAATATTTCGTAACATTTCTTTTGCAGATATATATTCGGCATTTTCACTTCTGTCCCCAAAAGCGGCAGCAATTTCTTTTTCTTTTACCCAATGTGGTTTTTGAACCTTATGTAAATCATTAAACTCTTCTACAAAAGTCAAATACCCCTCTTCACTGATTAAATTCATTTTTGTTTATTGTTTCTTTAAAAAACATGTTAATAAAACAATTCTTGTTCCATTAACTCGCCCCTCAATTTGCTCTGGATTAGATGTTAAAGATATATTCCTTACTGCTGTACCTCTTTTAGCTGTAAACCCAGCTCCTTTTACCTCTAAGTCTTTTATAATGCTTACAGTATCTCCTGCTTCTAATACCACCCCATTACTATCTTTTGTTGGAAGTAAAACATCTTCATCTTTTTCTAGACCTTTTAGCGCCCATTCTTTAACATCATCTTCTAAGTACATCATGTCTAAAAGCTCTTGAGGCCAACCCTCACTTGCAATTTGACTTAAAATTCTAAAAGAAAGGACTTGAACAGCTGGAACGTCACTCCACATTGCATCATTCAAGCATCTGAAATGATTGGCTTGCATTTTACTAGAATCTTCAATTTGTTCTTTACAGACCATACATAATACTGCTGTTTGATCCATAGTACCATCACACGGTTCTACTTCAAACACATTAAGTTCATTACTTGACTTACACAATTCGCAAGTATTGTTACTTCTGCTTAATAAATCTTGCTCAAAAGACATTTTAACCCTTTATACTTTTTTTGAATTATATCTTTTTGATATATAAATCAAGATTAGCCCCGTGAATCTACATAAATTTATCTTTTGGTAAAATATTTTTTCCTATATTATACATATAGATAATGTATTTATTTATTTAGATAGTCTTAATAATCAAAAGATTACTTTTTACTACGTATATAAACAAATACCTTAAAAAGATAAATAATTCACCGATTACAAAGTACATTTATTGTATTTTAAGTGTTTAAATAATCACAAGAAGGAGAAGAAATGTCACAAAACAAACTTTTTACAAAAATTCTAATGATCTTTCTTCTTCCTGCTCTTGGTACATTTCTCTTTACCTCACTTATGGTTTATGAGAAAGTTAAAGTTTTTGATCAAATCAACAGTATGCACACAAGCCTTGATTACATGAAAAACGTAAAAGAACTAATGCATTCTTTACAAAAAGAAAGAAGTATAAGTTCTATTTATTTACTTTCGAAAAAGTTCAAATATAATTTAAATAACCAGCGTTTAGAAAGTAACATAAATGTTGAAAAGATTAAAGAATTTTTTATAAAAAACAATAACATTACAAACAGTAAAGAAATAAAGCATCAACTAGAAGAACTGTATACACTTAGAAATGAAATTGATCGTTTCTCAATTAAGCCTTATGATGCAATTAACAAATACATTTACATTAATAAACTTTTATTAGACTCAACAATCTCCATAAAATTGCAGCAAGCCACATCCTTATTTAATAGAACATACTTACATCTTAATAATTTACTTACCATAAAAGAATATGCCGAAATAGAAATTACTTTTATGACTATGATTAATGAAAAAAAACTTGATCAGCTAAGAATTCATCACGATTTAATTAATGCTCAAGCTGTTCAAAAAATACACCTAAATGAATTCTTACTACGTGCAAGCGTCGAAGATATCAACAAATATAAAGAACTTATT
>CAJXWI010000041.1 GCA_913062735.1 uncultured Arcobacter sp. | reverse complement strand
ATTGATATTACAAATATAAAAGAATTACAAGTTTCTTTAGAAAATAGAAGTAAAGAATTGTTTCTTTCTAATGAAAAACTTAAAGTATCAATAGCAGAAGTACAAAACCTAAAAGAAAAGTATGAAATAAAAAGTAAATTGGATGCCTTGACAATGGTTTACAATAAAGATTATTTCATGGAACTTGCATTGAGGGAATTGGGAATTGCAAATAGGTATAAACAAACCTTATCTTTGCTTTTCCTTGATTTGGATTATTTTAAAAAAATCAATGACAATTATGGTCATTTAGTGGGAGATGAAGTTTTAAAAGAAGTGGTTAAAAGAGTGAATTCATGTATACGAAATTCTGATATTCTTGCACGTTTTGGAGGCGAAGAATTTATTCTATTATTACCTTGTACCTCACACGAAGATGCCTTTTTACTTGCAGAAAGAATAAGAGTTTATATTTGTAGCACGGTTATTAATATTAATAAGCTTGAAATTTCTATTAGTACTAGTATTGGACTTTCTTCTAATACTAAGGAGGATACCTTAGAAGATGTGATTAAAAAAGCTGATCATGCTTTATATAAAGCAAAAAAAAATGGTCGTAATACTACAAAGATTTATTAGAATAAAACTTATTCTTGATTTAGATCAATGTACATCTTTTACTTTTCTTTTATACTTCTTTTTAAATTTTCCTAGGAGCTTAGTAGATGAAGTATAAAGAAATTAACCGTACAAATATTGAAGTACTTGTAAAAGATTTTTATTCAAGGGTTCTTCTTGATGAAAGTATTTCAGAATTTTTTATTAGTAATTTAGGTTCAGACATGAAAAATAATTTATGGAAAAGTCATATTGAAACACTTAGTGATTTTTGGTATAAAATCACCTTAGGTGAAGGTTCTTATAGAGGTAACCCTTTTGCTCAACATTTAAAATTAAAGGATTTAAAAGCCCAATCTTTTCAAGCTTGGTTATTATTATTCTTTTTAAGTGTAGATGATATTTATAGTGAAGACATTGCCTCTTTGTTTAAGGAAAAAAGCACAATGATTGCTGGTAATTTTATGAGAAACCTGGGTTTATAAAAAAAAACGCTTACTTTAGATGTGTGTAATTTATTATTAACTATAATATAAAAAGTAAAAAATTATAGGACGTATATGAAAACACATAGAATTAAAAGATTAATCTTATCAGGGCTTAGTACTGTAACAAATAATGCACACGAATTTGAGAATTCTCCTGGAAAAATCGAAAAACTTTGGGCTGATTATGTTGATACCAAAACCTATTCTAAAACATTTAATACGACGAAAGAGCACTATATGTATGGAGTGTATTCGGAATATACAAATGGAAAAGACGGAGATTATAAAGTTACTGTTGCTGTTGAAGTTAGTAAAAATAAAAACGCTATTTTAATTGAGAATCAAAAATACTTGGTTTTTAAAAATCAAGGAGAATTGCCTCAAATAGTTATTGATACTTGGGTACAGGTTTGGGAATATTTTGAAGATGAAAATTCTGAATTTAAACGTTCTTACAGTATTGATTTTGAAAAATATTTAGATGATGATGCGATTGAATTGTATATTGCAATTGAAGACTAGAAACAGAAGTTATTTTATTTTACAATAAAATAACTTTTTGTTTGAAATAATTATAAATAAATATCCTAATAATTTATATAAATACTAATTTTACTTAAAATTCACTCCTCCCTTAAAATAGACTCTTTAAAGCTAAAAAAATCATTCTCATGTCATTTGTATTGGTTATAGTTTTCCAAATTAAGAATAAAGTTTATTTAAAAATAATTTTAATTAATTATCCTTTTTGACTCTGCTCTCTATACCTTACTATAGACTACTTTCTTAAAAATTACTTCTTTACAAAAAGGCCAAATATATGTTAATCAGTAAAAAGTCAAATCTTTTATTGGCATCCTTTGTATGTATTTTAATGTTTAATGCTCTCGCATCTTATTTAAATACTGCAAATATCTCGGATTCTAATGAACTAGTAGAAAAAAAAAGAAATACAAGTATTATTTTCTTAGATTTAAAATATTCTTTAAAAAAACTGCAAGAAATTGCACTAAAAGTAGCTTTACTTGGTGAGCAAAAAGAGTTGAATTATTTGGAAAAAGAAAAAGATGTTTATCTAAAAACGATTCAAAAAATCAATAAAAATACTCTAAGCAAGAGTGAAAAAAAAGAACTTAAAAAAATCACTTCACAGTTCTTGGAATATTATAGTTCTTTATATAGTATGGCAGAAGCAGGAATAAAAAAATCACGCTCAATAAATGAAAAAACAAAATATTCAGATATTTATAACGATTCAATTGAGCGCTTAGGAGATGAATTATCTTTAATGGATGCTTTAACCCCTTCTCAAATAACAGATATTAAAAACAGAATTATTCAAAGTAAAGAAATGATTTCTGAGGCAATTAATATGTTGGATGCAGATGGTATAGAAATTGTTAAAATAAGGTTTTTGAAAAAAATTGCAAAAATTGAAAAAGCAATGACTTTCGGGCAAGATAAAATTATTTTAATAAAAGATTTATATACGCTTTTTTTTGATGCAGGTTTAAAGATGGCTGAAGCCTCAATTTTAGTAGAGAAAAATGATAAAAAAGTAAAAGCAGAGCTCTTAATTGTTCAAAATATTGCACAGGCTTATGAAAACGATATTAATAAAGCATCAAAACTTCTCTTGATGGATTTGAACAAACTTTCTTTTGAGAATGTAAACAGTTTAAAAACAATGGAGAAAATTTCTTATTTATCAATCTTTTTAATTAGTATTGGAGTAATGTTTTTATACATTATCTTAAAATCTATTGTTTCTTCTTTACAAAAATTTCAAAGTGGTTTAATGCAATTTTTTACTTTTGTAAATAAAAAAAGTGACACAATTGAACTTTTAAATGAAGAGGCAAAAGATGAAATTGGAATCATGTCTAAAGCGGTTAATGAGAATATAAAACGAACACAAAATATTATGCAAAGTGATGTGCTTTTTATTGAAGATGTAAAACGTGTTGTTAATTCAGTAAAAAAAGGTTTATTACTTGAAAAAATAGAAAAGAGCAGTGAAAATGAAGCTTTAAATGAATTAAAACTTATTTTTAATGAAATGCTTGAGATTATAAAAAGTAAGGTGGCAAGTGATATTAATAAACTAGACAGCGCTTTTTCTAAATATAAACACCTAGACTTCAGATATAGAATACAAGATCCAGTAGGACAAACATCTTTAGGGCTTAATGAATTAGCACAAACAATTAATACTATGTTATATAATAATAAAAAAATTGGAATTGATTTGCAAAGCAGTTCTGAAGTGTTATTAACAAATGTTGAAAGTTTAAATACTTCATCTATAACAACAGCTGCGTCCTTAGAAGAAACTGCTGCTGCTGTTGAAGAAATTACTTCAACGATGGTAAACAATTCGCATAACATTATAAAAATGTCAGATTATGCAGATGCTTTATTAGAGTCATCAAGAGAAGGAAAAAAATTAGCCAATAGTACTTCTACTGCAATGAATGAAATAAATACGCAGGTCAATGAAATTAATGAAGCTATTTCTGTTATTGATCAAATTGCTTTTCAAACCAATATCCTATCCTTAAATGCAGCTGTAGAAGCAGCAACAGCCGGTGAAGCTGGAAAAGGTTTTGCAGTGGTAGCTCAAGAAGTAAGAAATTTAGCAAGTAGAAGTGCTGAAGCAGCAAATGAAATAAAAAGTTTGTTAGAAGAAGCTACTAGAAAAACGCAAGAAGGTAAAAATATTTCTGGAAAAATGATTTCTGGTTATGATACTTTGATTCAAAATGTATCCAATAACTCTTCTATTATAAAAGAAATTGTTATAAGTAATAAAGAACAACAAGATGGAATTGAGCAAATAAATGATTCTATTGCTTTATTAGACAGACAAACTCAAAATAATGCTAGTGTGGCATCGGCTACGAAAGAGATTGCAAATGAAACCTATGATGTTGCATTATCAATTGTTACTGATGCCAATGCAAAAGAATTTGATGGAAAAGAAGAATTGAATTAAGACTTAAAATTATATGTGCTAATATTCTTTATGAATAATAATTTACAAACAGTACATATGTACCATCAAGAAACAAAACATTTCGCACATAAATATGCGCGCTCTTTAGGTTATATGGATTGGGAAACTCAACCCAATCCTTATCGCGCTTACGAAGGTAGTAAAAAAACACCTTTGCCTTTGGCTTTTAACAAAGTAACTCCTTCTTATGTTAATTTATTTAAAGAAGTGAAAAATCAAAAAGATATAAAAGAACTAAATCTTGAGAACATTTCTGCATTTTTTCAATTTTCACTTGGTCTTGCTGCTATTAAAGAATATGGCTCCCAATCATGGGCATTAAGATGCAATGCTTCAAGCGGAAATTTACAACCAAGTGAAGCTTATATTATTACGCAAGATATTAAAGGAATAGATAATGGTTTACATCATTATGCTCCTAAAGAGCACCACTTAGAGCAGCTAATTTTGAGTAAAAGTGATTTACCTTTACCTAAAAACACTTTTGCAGTACTTTTGTCTTCTATTGTTTGGAGAGAAGCTTGGAAATACGGGGAGCGTTCTTGGCGATATACACAATTAGATTGTGGACATGCCCTGAAAGCTTTAGAAGTTTCAGCTTCTATGCTGGGCTGGGAAATAGATTTTATTCCCTCTTGTGACAGTGATTTAAATACTTTATTGGGTTTTGATCAAAAAGAGCGCTTTATAAAAGAAGAAAGAGAAGTTCCAGATATGTTATTGCTTGTACGTTTAGATAATACATCACCTAAAAATACACTTGATATAAAAGCCTTACAAAATGCCCTAGGTAATAATTATGAAGGAAAAGCCAATTCTTTGTCTGCATCTTGGCATGAATGGTATATTTTAGAAAAAATAGAAGATGCTAGTGTAAATAATGAGCTTCAAAATAAAGAAAAAATACTTTTTAAATATGAAAATGCACTTTTACGAGAAGACACTTATGAGGCTAAAGACATTGTTTTATTAAGACGCTCTGCTCAAGTAATGAATGCGCACGATAGTAATATTTCGAAATATGATTTTGAAACTATTTTAGCTTCTGTAAAAGGAAATAATTCTGCTGTTCATTTAGCTATTTTTGTACATGATGTGGAAGATTTTGAGAGTGGATTGTATTTACTTTTACGAAATGATTCACATAAAGAAAAACTGCAAATGTTATGTAAGAATGAGTTTTTATGGCAAGAAATTAAAAGCGTTGCTGGAAACTTGTATTTATTGCAAAAAGGGGACTTTAAAGACAGAGCAAAACTTATTTCTTGTAATCAAGATATTGCAGCCCATGGTGCTTTTTCTTTAGGTATGTTGGTTGAGTTTTCTTCCCAACTTCTTGAGCATGGAGCATCGCGATATAAACAATTGTATTGGGAATGTGGATCGCTTGGACAGCAACTTTATTTAGAAACTACTTCTTTAAATTTAAGTGCAACTGGAATTGGTTGTTTTTTAGATGATATGATGCATGAGACCCTTGGTCTTAAAGGGGATAGTTTTCAAAGTCTGTATCATTTTACCATTGGAAAAGGTTTAGTTGATGAGCGTTTATCTACTTTGAAACCCTACCAAAATCAAATAAATTAAAATAAATGATATTTTTAAAGTAAAAAAAACTTGCTTTAAAAATATCTGTATAAAAAGTGTTTATTAGAAACACTAATGATTCTTAATTTCGCAATAAAACTCTTCACATAATACTCTTAAGCTTATTTTTTGATTTCCTTTGTATACTCACGGAATATTTATCATTGTTGTTGGGGGTGCCGTAAAAAGCTGAGATAATACCCTAAGAAGTCCTTAATCTGGCTTCATTGAACCTGATCCCGGTAATGCGGGCGTAGGAAAAGGAGATTACAAATGAGTGTAGTACTGCAAAATCTAGAAAAAATCGATTCTTCGTATATAGAAAATTTACCAAATTCAAAAAAGTTTTATGTTGAGGGCTCACGTCCTGATATTCAAGTACCTATGAGAGAAATAACGCTTCATGATACTGTTCATTCAGATAAAAGTACCGAAGCGAATGCTCCTTTATATGTTTATGATACAACAGGACCTTATACGGATACTAATGTAAAAATTGATTTGCATAAGGGATTAAAACCTTTAAGAGAAAAATGGATTAATGAAAGAAATGATTCCTGTCAATTAGAAGACTTTACTTCTAATTATTTTCATAAACGAAGAGATAAAAGTGATTTAGACACACTTAGATTTCCAAATTTAAGAAAACCAAGACGTGCTTTAAAAGGTAAAAATGTATCACAAATGCATTATGCAAGACAAGGTATTATTACTCCTGAAATGGAATATGTTGCGATTCGAGAAAACTGTAAATCAGAATTTTATAAAAATGACAAACTGCTTTCTTCACAGCATCAAGGGGAAAGTTTTGGTGCAAATATGCCTGCATATTATACTCCTGAGTTTGTACGATCTGAAATAGCTGCTGGGCGTGCTATTATTCCTGCAAATATTAATCATCCTGAAGTTGAGCCTATGATTATTGGACGTAACTTTATGGTTAAAATTAATGCAAATATTGGAAATTCTGCTACTACTTCTGGTATTGAAGAAGAAGTTGGAAAAATGATTTGGGCTACTAGATGGGGTGGCGATAATGTTATGGATTTATCTACTGGAAAAAACATTCATGAAACAAGAGAGTGGATTGTTAGAAACTCAAGTGTTCCAATTGGAACGGTTCCTATTTATCAAGCTTTAGAAAAAGTAAAAGGTGTGGCTGAAGATTTAACATGGGAAGTTTATAGAGATACCTTAATTGAACAAGCTGAGCAGGGTGTGGATTATTTTACTATTCATGCAGGAGTAAGATTAGCCTATGTTCCAATGACTGCTAATAGATTAACTGGAATTGTTTCAAGAGGTGGGGCAATTATGGCTAAGTGGTGTTTACATCACCATGAAGAGAGTTTTTTATACACACATTTTATTGAAATTTGTGAAATTATGAAAGCCTATGATGTTTCATTTTCTCTTGGAGATGGATTACGTCCTGGATCATTATATGATGCAAATGACGAAGCACAGTTTGCAGAACTAGAAACACTAGGAGAGCTTACAAAAATTGCTTGGGAGCACGATGTTCAAGTTATGATTGAAGGTCCTGGACATGTTCCTATGCATAAAATCAAAGCAAATATGGAAAAAGAACTGGATGAGTGTTTTGAAGCTCCTTTTTATACACTTGGCCCCCTAACTACTGATATTGCTCCTGGTTATGATCATATTACTTCTGCAATTGGTGCTGCCCAAATTGGTTGGTATGGTACAGCAATGCTTTGTTATGTAACACCAAAAGAGCATTTAGGTTTACCTAACAAAGAAGATGTAAAAGAAGGTATAATTACTTATAAAATTGCAGCACATGCAGCAGATTTAGCAAAAGGTTTTGCTGGGGCTCAAATTAGAGACAATGCTATGAGTAAAGCAAGATTTGAATTTAGATGGTATGATCAATTTAATATAGGTTTTGATCCTACACGAGCACGTGAATATCATGATGAAACGCTACCTGTTGAATCTGCAAAAGTAGCACACTTTTGTTCAATGTGTGGACCTAAATTTTGTTCAATGAAAATTTCGCAAGATGTGAAAGATTATGCAAAAAAAATTGGTGAAAAAAATATGGATAAAGCAATTGAAGTTGGTATGAAAGAACAGTCAAATAACTTTATATCTTCTGGTAGTCAACTTTACAAATAATATTAAATAGGAAGAACAATGCAAGATACACTAATATTAGGTGGAATAGAATTTACAAACAGATTATTCACGGGAACTGGAAAGTTCCCTGATAAAAATATCATACCTAAGATTTTAAAATCTTCTTCTTCTCAGATGATAACAGTAGCATTAAGAAGAGTAGATACACAAGCGCAAGAAGAAAATATTTTGAATTATATTTCAAAAGATATTGTTATTTTACCCAATACTTCAGGGGCAAGAAATGCAGAAGAAGCAGTACTTTTAGCACGACTTGCACGAGAAGCAGGGTGTGGTGATTTTATTAAAATTGAAGTAATTAATGATAATAAATATCTTTTTCCTGATAATGAAGAAACAATTAAAGCTACTAAAATACTTAGTGAAGAAGGTTTTATTGTTTTACCCTATATGATGCCTGATTTAATAGCTGCACGAAAACTTAAAGAAGCTGGGGCTGCTGCTATTATGCCTTTAGGATCACCAATTGGTTCAAATTTAGGAATGCAAACTATTGATATGATTAAAATTTTAATTGAAAATATTGATTTAAAAAGCAAACGCGCAGTAATAACAAGTCTAAAAAAAAGAAAAAATTTATTAGTTAGACCCTCAGTTGCAAATATTTCTAACATATACGTTACTTTTTCCGTTGAAGAACCAGAGTTAAATTTATCTCAAGTTAATAGGTTTTTGATATCAGCAGAATCAATGGGAGTTGAAGTCTCATTAGTTTTGACAAAGTGTGATTTAATTTCTGATAAAAGAAGATCATATCTAATTGATAAATTTGAGAAATGGGGTTACCAAGTAATAACTTTAAATTTACAGAAATCTGATTGCTTTAAAAATTTATTAGCCGAGTTAAAGCAAAAAGAATGTTCAATTTTTATGGGCCCTTCAGGTGTTGGCAAAACTACTTTGCTAAATATGATTATTCCAGGTCTTCAAAATAGTACTTCTCCAGTTTCCAATAAAATTAAGAGAGGAAAAAATACTACTCGAAATGTTGAGTTATTTTCTATGTCGAATCAAAGTTACATTGTGGATACTCCTGGTTTTAATATGCAACCTCTAGAGGTTGATATTAAGTTGTTACCAAATCTTTATTCAGAAATATATAAACAGGTAATCGAAGAAGGAATTAAGTGTAAATTTCGTAACTGCTTACATTTAAATGATGAGGGATGTAATTTAAATAAATCCTTCGAAAGATATTCTTTTTATAAAGAAATGATTGAGTCTTCTAAGAGTCACTATTATCAAAACCAGGAAGATTAAGATTTAATCCACCAGTCAAATCATTCATCCTTTCTTTCATAGTTGTAGTTGATAATTCATGAGCTTTTTGAATAGCTTGTAGAATGTTTTGCTCTATTTGTTCTTTATTTGCATTTAAGATATTTTCTTGTACTTCTACCTTTAAAGGAAGTTGGTTTCCACTTATCCAAACTTTTATCATTTCATCATCACTTTTGCCTTCAATCTCCATATTTTCAAGTTCATCTTGTAATTTTTGAGCATCTTGCTGAATTTGTTTAGCTTTTTTAAAAGCTTCTGTAAGTTGTCCAAAGTTAGGAAGTCCAAAACCCGCCATTTTGTAAAAACGTTTCTTTAGTTAGGATAGTCAAAACCAATCATTCTTACTTCCGGTTGCAAATAAATCCCTTTGTTTTGTAGTACTTTTTGTTGAATTACTGTTATTAATTCATAAATATCTTTTGAACTTGCTGAAGAAGTGTTAATTATAAAATTTGAATGCATTGTAGAAATTTCAGCACCGCCAATTTTAAATCCCTTTAAACCCATATCATCAATTAATTTTGCTGCATAATTATTTTCAGGATTTTTAAAAACACTACCAAAACTTGGTTGATGATATGGTTGTGTTTCTGTTTTTAATTTAAGGTTATTTTTGGTTGTTTGAATTAATTTTTCTAGATTTCCATTAGGTTCAAAATGTAATCTTGCACTAATAATTGTTAAATCATTTCTTTGAAAAGAGCTAAATCTATACTCAAAATTGATATCTTTTTTTTCAACTTCAATTTTTTCAAGAGTTTTATTATTAATAACTTTTACGGAAATAAGATTTTTTGCTAGCGATAAATTACCTGTGCCAGCATTCATATAAATTGCTCCTCCTAATGTTCCTGGAATTCCGACAGCCCATTCCCCTCCTTGTAATCCATTTTTAGCAAGAGAATTAGATAATGTTGGGAGCATTACACCTGCTTCCGCTTCAACAATTCCTGAATATGGCTTTATCTCTAGTGATTTCAATTTTTTTGTACAAACAACTAAGCCTTTTATGAAAATATTATTTATTAAAAGATTTGAACCTGCGCCAATTATTTGACATCTTTGTTTATTTAAATTAGCCCATTTTATTAGATATGAAAGTTCTTCAACGCTTCTTGGCTCAGCAAAATATTCAGCTACTCCTCCCACTTTTATAGTTGTATAACTACTTAAATTACAGTTTTCAGAAAAATTTTTTTTATTCATAAATTAGTTATTTATTTTAATAATTTTTTTTATTTAAAATTGACCAGAAATTATGACAATCACCAGCTCCCATATTCAAAATTAAATCCCCTTTTTGAGTTAATTCGTAAAAATTCTTTGTAACTTCATAATAATTATTTATGTAACTAACATTTTTATTTTTTTTATAAATCAAATCTGTAATAATTTT
>CAJXWI010000040.1 GCA_913062735.1 uncultured Arcobacter sp. | reverse complement strand
AACCCTGGAGATATGAATGTTGCTTGGGGGAGTTTTAAACTTTTTGAAGATTATGTTGCTTATTTAAATCCTTTTTTATCTATTATTTTAGTTAAGATTGTTGCCTACTTTGTTACTATATTAGAAGTAATATTAGGAATAATGTTAATACTTGGTTTGAGATTAAAAGCAGTAGCTTTATTAAGTGCAAGCTTACTTTTGATTTTTGCTTTAAGTATGACATTTATTATGGGAATTAAAGCACCTTTAGATTATTCCGTTTTTAGTGTTAGTGCAGCATCTTTTTTACTGTATTTGTTTATAAAAGAAAAAGAGGAATAATGAAACATTTCTTCTTGTAATTAAATATACTTCTTTCATATCTTTGAGGGAGTATGTTCTAATCCCACTAAGTCTATCATTTTTTTTTTGTTTATATAAATACCTTTCTAGTAATTTCGGATATAATAAATTTTTAAAAATATCATATATAAATTTTGACCCATATACTATAAAGAGGTCAATAAAAAAGAATAATTAATATAAAGAGTTTTAATGAATAATACAGATAAAAATCACATTTGGCATCCTTATTCAAGTGTTTTAAATCCAAGCGAAACAATAAAAGTAGAGCGTGCTAATGGTGTATATTTGCACTTAGAAAATGGTGAAAAATTAATTGATGGAATGTCTTCTTGGTGGTCAACGATTCATGGTTATAACAATGAAACAATAAACAATGCCATTAGTGAACAAATAGGAAAAATGTCTCATGTTATGTTTGGTGGCTTAACCCATGAACCAGCTATTTCATTAACTGAAAAACTATTAGATATTATGGATGATTCTTTTGAATATGTGTTTTATAGTGATTCTGGTTCTGTTTCTGTTGAAATTGCTATGAAAATGGCTTTACAATATCACTCAGGTAGAAACAACAGCAAAAACAAGTTCTTAACCCTAAAAAAAGGTTATCATGGGGATACTTTTGGTGCCATGTCTGTATGTGACCCAGAAACAGGAATGCATAAAATATTTTCTTCTTTTGTGAGTGAGAATTATTTTATTTCTGAGCCTAGAATTAAATTTAACGAGCCCTTTGATAAAGATGAATTAATCGAGTTATATGAAATGCTAGAGCAAAATCATCAAAATATTGCAGCTATTATTGTAGAGCCAATTGTACAAGGTGCAGGTGGCATGAGAATGTATGCGAAAGAGTATTTACATGCTTTAAAAGAAGTCTCTTTAAAATATGATATTTTGCTTATTTTTGATGAAATTGCCACTGGTTTTGGACGAACAGGAAAACTTTTTGCTTATGAACACGCAGGCGTAATTCCTGATATTATTTGTATTGGAAAAGCACTAACGGGTGGATATATGACACTTGCTGCTACAATTACTAGTAAAAAAGTTGCTCTTGGTATTGAAGAGAATAACAATATTTTAATGCATGGGCCTACTTTCATGGCAAATCCTTTGGCCTGTAAAGTTGCAGCTACTAGCATTGATTTATTAATAAGCAGCAAGTGGCAAAATAACGTGCAAAGAATTGAAAAAACATTAAACAAAGAGCTGTTTAAATGTGCTTCTTTATCTAATGTAAAAGAAGTAAGAGTCTTAGGAGCCATTGGGGTGGTTGAATTGCATAAGAATGTAGATCTTGCCTCCATTACAAAAGCTTTCTTAGAACAAGGTGTTTGGGTACGACCTTTTATGAATTTAATTTATATCATGCCTCCTTATATTATTACAAACGAAGAATTAAATACACTAATAAATGCCATTTATAAAGTAGTATCAAACTTAGAAGACTAAAATAATTAGTGTAAGTATAAGAGCCATGACTTAGAGAAATATTTTTATTATTTAAAAGGAAGTGCAAGCTACTCTTATTCTTATGCGCTTCAAAGAAAACATGCCTTTTCTCATCATTTTACGAGTTCTTATAAGTAAATATAAATTTTGCTTTGAGAGAAAAATAAATATTTAGCTTTTATCAGCTATTTTTTGTGAAAATAATAGAAATATAATCCAAATAATTTACCATTAAAAAGCTCATAGCTAGGTTATTTTCCATTTAAAATAGTAAATATATCATTTAACTTCAAAAAATATCTTAAAAATAATTTTTATTATAATTTAAGATATTAGGGGATAAAATTAAATTACTTTATTTGATACATATTTAAAGGCATAAAGGATTTATAATGGCAAAAAAATCGAGCTTTGGAAATAAATTATTGTTCCAAGTTTTAAGTATAACAGTATTAGCATTGGGGCTTAGCATTTTTTTTGTAACAAAGTACTCTTATGCAGAAGCGGAAAAAGATGCACATAAATATGTGAAAGAACTTGCTAAAAATCAAGCAACTAAAATTGAACGAGATTTAAATAAAGCCATTATGGCACCTAAACTCTTAGTCATGAAATTTGAAGGTGCACTGCGAAATAAGATTAAACTCAATGAAGAAGAAGTAATTGATTATTTAAAGCATATTATAAAACAAGATGAATACATTCTTGGTATTTGG
The DNA here is from genome assembly GCA_913062735.1 of uncultured Arcobacter sp. The sequence goes on along the minus strand of CAJXWI010000040.1, from coordinate 8,052 downwards.
TTTGCAATTGCAGGCAAAGAGATGTTTTTTAAAGAAAATATGAACAGTATTGGCAAGAACGGATACAATGCGGAAGGTCAATTCGCGCCGTATGTTGTTCGCTCAAAAAATGAAATTATTGTTCAATCTGGCTCTGCTTACAATGAGTCTAAACCATGGGTTGCAGGGCCTAAAAATGCAAAAAAAATGTTTATTACTAAACAATACTATTATCCTGTTGGGGGTGTAAAAACCCTAATGACAACCGTTGCTTTTCCTTTATACCAAAATGGCAAGTTTATAGGTTCTCTAGGAATGGAGATTAACCTTGACTCTTTCTCAAAACTAGCCAAAGAAACAAAATTATATAAGAATGGATATTCTTTTACAATGGATCATTATGGAACCATTCTTGGTCATCCAACAAAAGAGTTTCAATCAAAATCTTTAAGCGAAGTTACAAAAAAAGACAGGGACTTTTTGAAGGTTCTAGAGAACTCAAAAAATGGAAAACTTACTGAATTTTATAAGACCTCCGCTAAAAATGGCTTAGAGTCTCTTTTTTATGCCCAACCTATAGAACTTTTTTATAGTGGAACATACTGGACTATAATAATCTCAGCACCCAAAGAAGAATATTTATCTAATGCGATTTTTATTCGAAATTTTTCTCTTTTTGCTGGATTATTAGCTCTTTTAGTTATTGCTATAATCATTATCTTCTCTGTTAAAAAATTAAACAATAATCTTAAATCTATTTCCACTGGTTTGGATGAGTTTTTTGAATATTTAAATACAAAAGTGGGCAATCCCAAACAAATAGAAATGAAAACCCAGGATGAATTTGGACTAATAGCTAGCAGTATTAATGCGAATGTAAAAGATATTCAAAAAACAATAAATGAAGACAATGCTTTAATAGAAGAGGTGAAAATAATTGCTAACAATGTTAGTAAAGGTTTTCTAAATAAAAAAATAGAAAAAAAGACTTCCACTTCTTCCTTAAATGAACTAAAAGATATTTTAAATACAATGTTGAATAATTTAGAAGGTCTGGTAGGACAGGATCTTAACAAAATTAGTTATGTTTTAGAATCCTATAGTAAAAGAGATTTCGCATTAAAGCTAGACGCCCCAAGCTCTGGTAAAATTGGTAGTGAAATTATTGAAATGAACAGAATGATTACAGAGATGTTAATTGGAAATCAAAGAGATGGTCTTGCCTTACAAGATGGTTCGAATAAACTTAGTTCTAGTACAAGTACTTTAAATGCCAATGCCACAAGTCAAGCAGCATCTTTAGAAGAAACAGCTGCTTCAATTGATGAAATTACCAGTAATATTGAACAAACAAGTCAAAAAGCACAAGAGATGTTAAATATTTCGCAAGAAACAAAAGGTAGTGCTAATGAAGGTAAAAAACTTGCAACACAAACAGCTGCTGCAATGGAAGAGATTAATGATACAGTCAATACCATAAATGATTCTATTTCTATAATTGATCAAATTGCTTTTCAAACCAATATTCTTAGCCTAAATGCAGCCGTTGAAGCTGCAACTGCAGGGGAAGCTGGAAAAGGTTTTGCAGTAGTTGCTCAAGAAGTACGTAATCTTGCTTCAAGATCAGCAGAAGCTGCAAAAGAGATCAAAGACTTAGTTGAAAATGCCACCATTAAAGCAAATGTAGGAAAAGAAATAAGTAGTAAAATGATTGAAGGTTTTGAAGAGTTAGAATCGAAAATTTCTGGCACCAGTGAGCTAATTAGTGATGTAACCAATGCGGCAAAAGAGCAAACAATAGGAATGTCACAGATTTCTGATGCCGTGAATCAACTGGATAAATTTACGCAACAAAATGCCTCAGTTGCGGATCTTACGAATAATATTTCTCAAGAAACAAAACAAATTGCGCAAAGAGTAGTAGAAGACGTAAATAAAAATAAATTTGATGGTAAAAAAGCTTAGCACTTATGCCTGCTTCCCTTTAAAAGAATCTCCACTTGTGGAAATTCTAGGGGTCGGATACGTTTAGCGCTTATACAAAGTGATATTGCACTTTTTTGATTCTTTAATACCTTAAATATACATAATATACTCTGGCACTTCTTTATTATTTGTTCCAAAATCAACAATGCTTTTTATTTATTTTTGATATACTGCTGTATTATATGAAAGATATATTTAGTATTTAAAAGGACCTCTTTATGAGTGAGATAAAACTAGAAAAAGATACATTAATCGTTTCAGAAACAAATGACAAGGGAATTATCATTTATGCCAATGAAGAATTCTGTAAAATATCTGGATATACAAAAGATGAATTAATTGGACAAGATAACAATATTGTAAGACATCCTGATATGCCAAAAGAAACCTCCCTCGAATTGTGGAATGCCATTCAAGCAGGAAAAATCTGGAATGGTATTGTAAAAAATAAAACAAAAGGTGGTGATTTTTATTGGTTAAACGCTACGGCTTATTCTTCCTTAGATGCAAAGGGAAACAAACGTTATATTTCAATACGAATCAAACCCACACAAAGAGAAATTAAAAATGCTATTTTGTTATATGGCTTAAGTGAATAAGGATTAATATGTTTTTAAATGCGAAAAAAGACAAACAAACTATTTTAGAAAACTTGGACTTATTAGAACAATATATTATTGAAGATATTAATAAGATAGAAAATACTTCAGAATGTAGTTCTTCTAAATATAATGAGATTGAAAAAAAACTTTCCTCAATAACTTCTTTGATGCAAAAACGAAATCAAAAAAACCTAACAGTTTATGGTGAAATTATGTTAGCGTGTGAAAAACTATCGGATGGCTTTATTGATGATAAGGTTACTTCACAATCAGATGATATTAAAATAAATTATATTGCAAAAAGTTTGAATACCATGTTTGATAAGTTAAATATGGGAATCAATGAAGCTTTAGAAGTATTGGATCAATATTCCAATCAAAACTATTTAAATAAAATTGATGCAGAAATTTTCAGAGGTGGGGGATTTAAAGTACTATTTGAAGGTATTAATGCCTTAAATGAAAAAATTGTAGAACAAGTTTCAGCTACCTATCAACAAGGCCTAAGCTTGGAAAAAGAATCAAGCGAACTTACTCAAAAAGCCAAAACACTTTCTGATTCAACACAGCATCAAGCCAGTGCCATTGAAGAAACAGCTGCTGCTATTGTTGAAATATCATCAATATTCACAAGTAATTCAAAACACATTACTTCTATTATTGAAGTAGGAAATGATGTTGAACAGTCTTCTATTAAAGGTCTTGCTTTAGCTAAAGATACAGATAATGCTATGGATGATATTTATGGTTTTACGAATAAAACCTTTGATGCTATTTCTCAAATATCGCAAATTGCTTTTCAAACAAATATTCTTTCTTTAAATGCTGCTGTTGAAGCAGCAACAGCAGGTGAGGCTGGAAAAGGTTTTGCAGTAGTTGCTCAAGAAGTAAGAAATCTTGCTAATAGAAGTGCTAGTGTTGCAAAAGAAATAGAAGATTTAATGGGTGTTTTACGTACAAAAGTAGAAAGCGGGAAAAAAATAGCCACGGTTATGACCTTAGATTATGAAGAAATGATTGAGAATATTAAAAAAACCGTTGCTTTAATTGATACTATTTCAAGTTCTTCAAAAGAACAAGAAGTAGGGGTTGAACAAATTAACAGTGCCATTAATAGTATTGACCAAGCAACACAAGAAAATACTGCAATAGCACATGATGTAAGCAGTATTTCTCTTAAAAATTATAATGTTGCCAAAGAAATGGTAGAAGTAAGTGAAAATATAAAATTCCTTGGCAAAGAAAATATTCAAGCGTCCATTTAGCTTCTAAACTATGGCCTTTGGGCAAATTTATATTGATTTATTTATCTGATTTTGCGTTTATGCCAAAGCTGATAAATTTTTATAATAAAACTACAAAGATAAGGGTATTCCAAATAATAGTAATAATTATGTTTACCCTCCTTGTATTTTAAGGAAGATATATGAAAGAAATAAAACAAAGTTCAAGGCTTGTAGAAACACTTACTGATCTAGCAAAACTTGCAGATTATTCCTTGCTTAATACACTAAATGCAGATCCTGATACTAAAGAAAATGGGCTTGATTATGAGCCAAGACAGGTTTTTTCAGGTCACTATGTTCGGGTTAAACCAACAGCAATAAAAGATCCTATCTATGTAGCTCACAGTAAAAGTTTATTTGAAGAATTGGGTTTTTCCAATAGTCTTGCTAAATCTTCTGCTTTTATTAGTATGTTTTCAGCTGATTTATCAAATGTACCTGAACCTATGAAAAAATTAGGCTGGGCAAGTGGCTATGCGCTTTCTATTTATGGCAGAGAATATTATGCTCAGTGTCCTTTTCAAACAGGGAATGGATATGGTGATGGTAGAGCTCTTTCTGTATTTGAAGGCGTTATTAATGATAAACGTTGGGAAATGCAGTTAAAAGGTGCAGGAAAAACACCTTATTGCCGAGGGGCAGATGGAAGAGCCGTTTTAAGATCCAGTGTTAGGGAATTTTTGGCACAAGAACATATGCATGCTTTAGGAATTCCTAGCTCACGTTCTTTGTCTTTGTACACTTCTAAGAGTGAAAAAGTTCAAAGACCATGGTTTTCGCACGGTTCTTATTCCAAAGATCCAGACAGAATGATTAACGAAGCAGTTGCGATTTCTACTCGTGTTGCACCTTCCTTTCTTCGTGTTGGACAAATAGAGCTTTTTGCTAGGCGCACTAGAAAAAATGAACACCTAGGAGCAAAAGAAGAGCTTGAAAAAATTGTTTTGCATTTGATTGATAGAGAGTATAGTTTAGATATTGACAAAAATCTAAGCACAGAAGAAAAAGTGTTATTACTTGCTAAGGCATTTCGAACGCGTTTGAGCACACTTATTGTAAATTGGGTTCGTGTTGGTTATTGCCAAGGAAACTTTAACAGCGATAACTGTGCAGCTGGTGGTTTTACCTTAGATTATGGACCCTTTGGATTTTGTGATGTGTTTGATCCTTATTATCAGCCTTGGACAGGGGGAGGTGAGCATTTTTCTTTTTTCAATCAAGCAGCAGCAGCGGAGCAAAATTTTAATGTATTTTGCAAAGCCTTAGTTCCTTTGTTACAAACATCGAAAAAAGATATGCTTTTCTTAGAAGAAATCAGAAATGAATTTTCATCGCTAATAAAAGAAAAAATGCAAAAAATGTGGGCTTCTAAACTGGGACTTAAAAACTTTAATGAGAACTTGTATACTGAACTAGAAACACTTATGCTTCAAACGTCTGTTGATTATACAATCTTCTTTCGCGAGCTTTCATCGCTTCCTTCAAATATTGAACCTTTGCAAAAAAGTTTCTATAATGATGTGACAAATAATCTAGCAATACAAGAGCGTTGGTCACAATGGTTTGAAAAATGGCAAGGGCTTATACTTAGTGAATCAATTAATAAGTCTGCAAAAGAGCGTGAAGAACTTTCTACTAGAATGAAAAGTGTTAATCCAAAATACACCTTAAGAGAGTGGTTTTTAGTACCTGCTTATGAGAGTGCAAATGAAGGTGAGTATTCACAATTAAGAGAACTTCAAGAAGTTATGAATAATCCCTATGCTGAGCTTTCAAAAGAGATGGAAGAGAAGTATTATAGACTAAAACCTTCACAGTTTTTTGAACTTGCTGGAGTATCTCATGTAAGCTGTTCTTCCTAAAATTTAGGAAGAACAGCTTAATTCTATAGAATTTAAGAGACAAACTATTAGGAATTTGTTATTTAGTATAACTTGAAATAATAGTTGTACTGGCAACAGAGTTTTTAAAGTACTTTTCTTTTATGATTAAATAATCTGGGTTTAAAAAGAAGGCATTCATTTTGTCTTCATTTTCAAAACATATAGTAAAAACACGATTGATTTTATCTTTTGTGTGTGATTTTAATACTTGGGATACTTTAAAATCGTAGCCAATACTGCCTTGGTATTCTAATGCTATTGGCAGTATCTTCTGTCTGTATTTTTGGTAGTTTATTTCATCAATAATATCTAATCCTACGAGCATTTCATAAGCCATTTTAAATCCTTAATTAGAAGCTTCAAAAGTTTTACTAAAGAGCGTAATCTTTGGTAAATATTTATCTAGGTTATAACTGGGTGTGCTACTGTTTGCGTTACTATCAAAAGGACAAGCACAATGTAACATGCCTTTATAATTCATTCCTAAATACGCAAAAGTATGCTTGAATATATCTTCAAAACAACTTTCAGGGTTTGGGGCTTCACTTGTTGAAATTAGTGCCGTGCTTTTACCTTTTAATTGTTTTCCTAAATCTTTTTCAACAGTAATCAAATCCGTGAGTCTATCCAAGAACAGTTTCATTTGTACACTGGGACTAAACCAATATATTGGGCTTGATAAAATAATTTTATCATAAGTCAAAATCTCTTTTATTAAACTTATAAAATCATCATGTTTATTTTTATGTTCGTAGTCAAAAGGCAAAATATTATACTTACTAATATCAAATATAACTGCATTTGTTTCTTGGGCAACTATATTTGTTACATTGGCTGTATTTCCATTCGCACGTGATGTTCCTAAAATTATTGCTGTTTTTTTCATTTTCATCCTTTTATTTATGAATTGCGTGTATAATAACACATACAAATTAGTATTTCCAGACACAAAAGCGGAAATATCATGCATAAAAGCACAAAAGATAAATAATGACAAATGAAGTAGTAAAATTAAAAGAACTGTGTGAATTATTTTTTTTAAATAAAAAAGATGGTTTTACAAATACCTATATTAATGATATTAAATTATTCAAAGTAGCAAACAATGATGAATTAAGTCCTTTATTTTATAATAAGGGATTTAGTTTTGTAGGTCAAGGTAGGAAAATTGGATATAAAGATAATGCAAAGTTTGAACATGGTTCCAGTGATTATCTTGTAATTTGTTCGCCTGAACCCATTCAGTGTGAAACATATATCCTTGGAGCTGAACCCTTAATTGGTATTTACATAAATCTTGATATGAACAGACTTCAAAGAGTGGTAAGAAGGTATTCAAAGTTTAAGAATGAGAATGAAAAAAATAAAGCACTTTCTTTATCAATTACATGCAATATTAGAACAGAAGTAATACAAGAAATTTACTTAAAACTATTAAATATACTTACAAGTGAAATAGATTCCAGCATCTTAGCGGATGGATTATTGGATGAACTTTATTATAGAATACTTCAAAGTGATAATGGCCCTATGTTAGAACTAATGTGTGAGCAAAACAGCGATGTGTCCAAAATTTCCAGAGCAGTTGAATATATTATTGAAAATATAGATAAAAAAATAAGCTTGGATGAGATGGCTAGATTAACAAATATGAGTATAAATAACTTTCATAAACTTTTTAAACAAGCTTTAAATGATACTCCTGTGCAATACATGAAAAAAATCAGATTGTATAAAGCAAGACAATTGATTATTTACAATAATATGAGAACAGTTGATGCCGCACAAGTAGTTGGTTATGATAGTACCAGCCAGTTTAGCAGAGAGTTTAAAAGATATTTTGGTGTCTCTCCTAGTAAGATTAAAGAGGAAGAAGCAAAGCTGTAAGACAAATAGTTTTTGACATAAAAAAGCTTAAGTATTTTACTTAAATTTCATGTGGTAAAATAATTTTAAATTCAGCACCCTTATAATCTGTATTTTTATAAGTAAATTTTTTATTTGACACTTTTATTTCTCCCTTGAGGTTTTTTGTAATAATCATATTAGACATATACAATCCAATACCTGTTCCATTTTGTTTAGACTTAGTCGTAAAATGTTGTTTGAAAATTTTATGAAGTAACTTAGTTGGAATGCCCCCTGCATTATCTTTTATAGTGATTTCTACGTTTTCTTTAACTTTTATATCTATGAATATATATTTTTCTTTTATTTCTTTTTCAAGTAATTCATCTTTTGCATTGTTTAAAATATTAATAAGTACTTGAATTAATTCGTATTCATAACTAAGAATACACACCTCTTGTGTATTTT
>CAJXWI010000039.1 GCA_913062735.1 uncultured Arcobacter sp. | reverse complement strand
CTCAAGCGATGGTCTTAGAGGTTCACATTATGAACATACAGTTGCTGTTATTAACGGTAGAGCTGAAATCTTAAGTAAAGTCTAAAAGGAAAAAATGTGTCAAAAGATGATGTTATAGTAATAGATGGTAAAGTAATTGAGGCCTTACCTAATGCAATGTTTAAAGTTGAATTAGATAATTCTCATGTAGTATTGTGTCATATCTCAGGTAAAATGAGAATGCATTATATTAAAATTTTACCAGCTGATAAAGTTAAAGTTGAAATCACACCTTATTCATTGGATAAGGGTAGAATCACTCACAGATATAAATAAATAAAAGGAAGTCTACTTCCTTTTATTCTTCTAAAAATGATTATAAAAAATCATTAAATCGCTTGAAAATATGATTACAAAAAATCTTTTATGATATAATACAAATAAAATATTATTATTAAATGAAAGACTAACATGAATGATATTGTTCCCATTATTAAAAACACATTAGAAGTACTAAAAACTACAAAAACACCTGTCACTCCAAAAGCTTACGAAAAAGAATTTTTTGCACAAGCTCAAATTAATGGTGGTGCAGATGAACTTACAACAATAAATACAATTTTAGAATCTCTAAGCGATGATGAAAAGAATATTGTACGAAAAGAAAAAATTACCACCTATTATGAATTAGTTGAATTATTATTAAGAAGAATATCTGATAATGATATTTCAAGATTTATAAAGCATCTAAAATTTATAATGAGCCCTTCTTTGGATAATTCTGTTATTGAAGAAATAGAAAATATTGTAAATAAAATATCTAAAAACCCTAAAAAATTAACACAAAATGCTTCTATTAATGAATTAAATATATTAAGTAAAAAAAGAATTGCTTTAGATAAAAACCTTTTAAGTGATAAAACACAAGATATCAAAAAAATACTTGGCTTAATTGGAATATATTTAAATAAATCATTAATTCAAAGTCGTAATACAAATGAAGAAATTTATCGTATAAAAAATGAATTAGAGAGTTTAAATTTATCATCTGATTCCAGTCGTGAATTGGTACCCATCCATGCAAAACTAGTTGAAACAGTAAGTAAATTAGAAAATTCACTAGCTAAAAATCAAATTGACTTAATTAAGGGTCAAGAAAATCATACTGTTTTGGAAGAAAAAATTGAAAAATTAGAAAATGATTTATCTTCTTTAAATAAAGAAAGGTACACAGATTATTTAACGGGAGTTTTAAACAGACGTGCTTTTGATAACGAAATAGTAAAGATCGAAAATGAATACAATATTTTTGATTCCCAATATGCAATTGTATTTTATGACTTGGATCATTTTAAGCATATTAATGATGAATATGGACATGATTGTGGTGATACAATTCTAAAAAACTTTGCTTCTTTATTGAACAAACTTACACGTGTTGATGATGTTGTAACACGTTATGGGGGAGAAGAATTTGTAGTATTAGTGCATTACAAAAAAGAAGAAGAAATTATAAGATATGTTAAGAGAGTGAAAAATATAATTTCTAATAATTCTTTTGTATATAAAGATGATTTAATTAAAGTGAAGTTTTCAGCTGGTGTTACTTTTAGAAAAGATTATAAATCCTCAGAAGAAACAATTATGGCCGCAGATAAATTTTTATATAAAGCCAAAGAAGAAGGTCGTGACAAAATTGTTATGTCCAGCGGAATTATTCACTAATTAAAAAATTGACCTTTTTCTATCCAAGATAAAAGGGCTTTTTTTGTACAATCACACATGACAAAAAGAAATAAGAATAATATTCTATATAAGCTACATTTTTTAAAATCACTTGGTTTTGAATATTGTGAAAATATTAACTTATCCGTAAACTTAGAAAATACACAAAAACTTCCAAATACTTTAATAGAATTGAAAAATATTGTTGATAACTGCCATTTATGTTCTCTTAGTAAAAGCAGAAAAAATGTTTTATTTGGTACGGGTAATATAAACAGTAATGTCGTTTTTTTATACGATGAGCCGAATTCTTTTGAAGATTCGCATGGTGAATATTATTGGGGAAAAAACTCCGATCTTTTAGCTAAAATGATAGAAAGTGTTTTAGAAATTAAAAAAGAAGATGTTTATTTAAGTGCAATTGTTAAATGCAAATCATCAAAAGGAAGTATTACTTTTGATGATGTTACTTCTTGTAGTTCGTATTTAAACAAACAATTGAGTTTGTTAAAACCTAAAATTTTAGTTCTTTTAGGTGAAAATGCACACAAACATTTATTTAATGATAATGAGAGTTTTGATGAAATCAGAGGTGTTTTTTTAAAATACAATGGAATTGATACTATGTGTACCTATCATCCAAGTTATTTACTAAGAAATCCTTCTTTAAAAAAAGAAGCATATCATGATATGCTTAAAATTAAAAAACTAATGGAGAAATTTTGAAGAATATTATTATATTTATGCTGAGCATTTTTATTTTTATTGGTTGTTCTGTAAAACAAGAAATCATTGTTAAAGAAAAAGAATCAAGAATTGATCTTAAAAACAATGATGAATTAAAAGTAAAAGAAAAAAAAGTAATTGTAAAGAAAAAAGATGCACTCTTAAAATCAAGTTCGAATGGCTTGCAAGAAATACAAAAACTATTTGAGAATGAAAATAAAGCTTATAAAGTAGCTATTGTTTATCCTTCTAAAATAGTTGGTAAATATGCTAAAAAATCTGTTGATACTGTAATGGGTTATTTTTTATATAGAAATTTAAATGTAAACATTAAAACCTTTGATTCTATTAATTTAGATGAAGATAATGTTACGCGTGTCTTTAATGAAATGGCAGAAAATGATTTTGATGCAATTATTGCTTTATATCCTAAAACTGCAATGGGAATAATTTCTAAGATAAATAAGATAAGCAGTAAAAAAATATATTTTCCATTAGTTTTAAAAGAGGAAATTTCTCTTGAAAATGATTCTTTTATTTATGGTGCTATATCCTATAAAGAACAAGTATTACTTTTACAAGAATTATCAAATGATGTAAATATTACTTTTTACGAAAACTCATTTATTGGAAATAAACTCAATAAAATTTACAATGATAATGTTTTATCTATTATGAATACAAAAGTAATCAAAAGAAATCAAAATAACTTTAAAAGAATTGTAAAAGATAAAAAACTTAACAGTTCTACATTGATGTTAAATACTCCTATTATTAAAACATCAATTATTTTGTCTCAATTAAGAGTACATGAAATTGTTCCTTCTGTAATTTTGTCTACGCAATTGAATTATAATCCACTTATTATTTCTTTAACACAATTTGAAGACAGATTAAATTTTATTACAGCAAACTCAATAGAAAATGTTGATGTGAAACTAGAAGATACCTTGAGTTTATTAGATATTGATATACGATATAATTGGGTGAATTATTCAATCCTTGTTGGTATTAATTATTTGTTTGATGAGAATGTGAGCAATATTATTAATAATTTAGTCGTTAATAATGAAGTAATTTATACTCCAAAGTTTTACAGAGCAACGGTATATGGATATGAACTCTTAGAAAAGTAGTTTTTTGCTTTAAGTAAAAATTCGATATAATCGCGACTAATTATATTAATAGGTAGTCTAAAAGAGATGCCTTAGGGAGCGATTAATTGAGAACACATTATTGTACAGAAGTTAGTGAAAAAAACATTGGTGAAAGCGTTACTGTTGCTGGTTGGGTAAATAGTAGACGTGATCACGGTGGAATTATATTTATAGATTTAAGAGATAAGGGTGGTTTGGTTCAATTAGTTGCAGATCCTGCACTTTTAAGTGATGCTGAAACAGTTAGAGATGAATATGTTCTGATTTGTACTGGTTTGGTTCGTGCACGTGGAGAAGGACTTGAAAATCCTAATTTAAAAACGGGTAAAATCGAAATTGTTTTAGAAAAACTTGTGATTGAAAACAAATCTAAACCTATGCCTTTTGATATTAATGATGAAAAAGTTAATGATGAAATCAAGTTAAGAAACAGATTTTTAGAATTACGTTCTACAAAATCATATAATATTTTTAAACTTCGTTCATCTGCTGCTATTCAAGCTAGAAATACACTTGATGAATTAGGTTTCTTAGATGTTGAAACACCTATTTTAACTAAATCAACTCCAGAAGGAGCTAGAGATTATTTAGTACCTTCACGTGTTCATCCAGGTGAATTTTATGCTCTTCCTCAAAGTCCTCAGTTATTTAAACAATTATTAATGGTATCTGGATTTGATAAATATTTTCAAATCGCTAAATGTTTTAGAGATGAAGATTTAAGAGCAGACAGACAACCTGAATTTACTCAAATAGATGTTGAAATGAGTTTTTGTACTCAAGAAGATGTAATTGAAGTAGCTGAAAAACTAATTTACGATGTATTTACAAAATGTGGAAAAACTGTTCCAAGTACATTTAAAAGAATGACATACAATGATGCTATGGAAAACTATGGTTCTGATAAACCTGATATGAGATTTGACTTATCAATGGTAGATGTTATTGATATTTTTGCTAATTCTACAAATGAAATTTTTGCAGGAATTGCAAAAGATTCTAAGAATAATAGAATCAAAGCTTTAAAAGTGCCAAATGGAGATAACTTATTTTCAAAACGTCAAATGAAAGGTTTTGAAGAATATGTAAGAAAATTTGGAGCTAAGGGTCTAGGTTATTTTCAAATGAAAGAAGATGGTCTTAAAGGTCCTTTAACAAAATTCTTTTCTGAAGCGGACTTAGAAGCTGTTATAGCAACAACAAAACTTGAAGTTGGAGATGTTGTATTCTTTGGAGCAGGGGATAAAAAAACAGTATGGGATTACATGGGTAGATTTAGATTATACCTTTCAGAATTAATTGAAGGAATGATTGATCCTGATGCTTATGAATTCTTATGGGTAGTTGATTTTCCTATGTTTGAAACAATTGATGGAAGAACAAAAGCCTTGCATCACCCGTTTACTATGCCTAAGAATCCAGAAGAACTAGATACTGCTACTGATTTAGAATCTATTGAATCAATTGCATATGATATTGTTCTTAATGGTACAGAATTAGGTGGAGGATCAATTAGAATTCATAAAGAAGAAATACAAGCAAAAATATTTAAAGTAATGGGAATCTCTGATGAAGAAGCAAATGAGAAATTTGGTTTCTTACTTGATGCTCTTAAATATGGAGCACCATCTCATGGTGGTTTTGCTTTAGGATTAGATCGATTAATTATGCTTTTAACAGGAAGTGATTCAATAAGAGATGTTATTGCATTTCCTAAAACACAAAAAGCTCAGTGTTTATTAACACAAGCGCCAAGCCCAGTTGATAATGAACAGTTAAAAGAACTTTCATTAAGAGTTAAAAAAGAAGATAAATCTATATAGTTTTATTCGCTTTAAGTATACAGCAGTTAATATATTAACTACTGTATACTAACTTACTATTTACAATGTAGAGGAGATTGAATGTTAATAAAAATATTTATTTGTTTTTTTCTACTTGTTAATACTCTTTATTCCTATCAAAAAACTACAGTAGTAGTTACTATTGAACCTTATAAATATTTAGCTGAGAAAATTGGAAAAGGTAAAATAAGAGTTAAATCTTTATATAAAAACTCAAAACTAATTAATAATCACTCACAATTTGAATTAAGACAATTATCCAAAAGTACTGTTTATATGACTTCAAAATTAAACAATGAAGAGAATTTTGTTGAGATATTTAAAAAGTATAATAAAAATATAAAAGTAGTTGATATTTCTTTCAATATTAAAAGGTTAAAATTACGTTCAAATAAGGACAACCCCTACATTTGGTTGGATCCTTTAAATTTGATAAGTATTTCTAATAATATTTTAAAAGAATTAATAAAAATTGATAAAAAGAATGAAGTGTATTATAAAAACAACTACAACTCTCTAGTTGAAGAAATTGATTCTTTATTTATTCGAATCAGAAAACTTTATGATTCAAGTGAAAAAGACAATGCTTATGTTTTTGAGCCAACATGGGATTATTTTGCCAGAAGATATAATTTTTCCGTATTTCTTATCAAAGAAGAAGTTTTAAAAGCACATGAGCTTGCTACTTTCTCAATGTTTACAAAAGAAAATTATATTTCAAAAACACTTACTGCTCCAAACATGGACTATGATATTTTACGTTCCGTTGCAAATACAAGTGATACTACAATAATAGAACATGATATTTATAAATATGGAGTGCTTGCTAATATTTATAACTTAGGTTTTATTATTTTTACAAAAAACAAAAAATAATAAACAAACCTTTAAAATAGCTCTTGAAAATGATACAAATTAGTTATATTACATAAAGCAAGTAAGAAGTAAATAACGATATCTATTGGCATAAGTTGCTTTTGGATATAATGGAAAAAATAAAATTGTATTAAACAAACTTATAGGGGAAATATTTATGAAAAAACTTTTTTTAATTATTGGAGCGCCAGGTTCTGGTAAAACTACGGATGCAGAATTAATTGCAGCAAAACATGAAAATATTACACATTATTCAACGGGTGATATGTTCAGAGCAGAAGTTGCAAGTGGAAGCGAACGTGGAGCTTTAATTGACTCTTATGTATCTAAAGGGAATTTAGTACCTATTGAAATCGTTATTGAAACAATTGTAACTGCTATTAAAAATGCACCAACTCCTGTTGTTGTAATTGATGGATATCCTAGATCTTCTGAGCAAATGACTGAGCTTGACAAATACTTAAATACTGAAAAAGAAGTAGAATTAGTAAACGTTATTGAAGTAGAAGTTTCTAAAGAAGTAGCTTGTCAAAGAGTGCTTGGACGAGCTGCTGATGCACAAGTTGTAAGAGAAGATGATAATGTTGAAGTATTTAATAATAGAATGAAATTATTTACTGATCCTTTAGCAGCTATTCAAAAATTTTATAAAAACAAAGATTTGTTAACACAAATTGATGGTGAAAGAACTATTGAAGTGATTGTTAATGAAATGGATGCTTTTATTCAATCTAAAATCTAAAAAATAATAATTATTTAAAAGGCTACTTCTCTATAAGTAGCCTTTTTTTATGCTATTTTTATATATCTAAAAAAAAATAATTGTTTTTAATCAAGGTAAAAAATTTCGAATTTATATAAAATCTATCCATTAAATTAATAAAACTAAGAGGAGATAAGATGTTGGAAAATATTTCAATTAAAGCAAAGGTGACATTATTAGCCGTAATACCTAGTATCTTTTTAATATTGTTAGCTTACAAATCTATTGTAGGGGATTATGATAAGGTTGAAAAACTTAAACGTTTAAATACTGGTATTGAATTGTCTATTAGAATTTCAGCTTTAATTCATGAAACACAAAAAGAAAGAGGAAATACTGCAGGATACTTATCCAGTAAGGGCCTTAGTTTTTCGAGTAAACTCAAAAATCAAATCACGCAAAGTAATGAAAAACTTGAAACATATCACAATTTTATTAAGAATAATGATATGGCATTGATTTCACAAAATACAAAAAAACTATTAGATGATGTTTTACTTGATATTAATAAAATGCCTTCTATTCGTGAACAAGTGGCTTCATTTAAATTAAGTTTAGGACAAGCTTTATCTTATTATACAAATATCAATACAAAACTCTTGAATATCGTTATTGAAGTTTCTAAGATATCAGACTCTTCTGTTTTATCTAAACAATTATCTGCGTATTCAAATTTTTTATTAAGTAAAGAAAGAGCGGGAATTGAAAGAGCTGTTGGTTCAAGTGCTTTAAATAAAGATTCCTTTTCAAATGCCTTAAAAATGAAGTTTACAAATCTTATCTCTGCTCAAAAAGCTTTTATGAAGAATTTTTTACAATACGCAAGTGAAGAAAGCAAGGAAAAATATTATTCATTAATAAATACTGCAAAAATAAAAGAAGTTGAAAGTATCAGAAGTGTTTTATTGCAAGCAGGAAAAAAACATTTATTGATTTCTAAAATGAAAGACTTACTTGTTATTAATGGTATTGTATATAATATTAATGCTTACAATAATAGCAAGGATGAAGTGTTTAAAAACAAAGCGGCAGAAGGTTATGCTAGTTTTAAAAAATTACTTCAAAACTATAAAGAGTTTAAAAATGTAAAACAAGAGGAACTTTTTTTACTTGAAAAAATTGATGCGTATCTTCTTTCGTATATGAACACTACGAATGTAAACTATGCTAATAATGACAGTATTAATAAAGCTTTCCAAACATTAGGAAGCTCTTTATTTTCAGTGAAGTCATTATACTGGTTTGAAACAATATCTGTTAAAATTAATGCTTTAAAAAAGATGGATGATTATTTAGCAAATGCTTTAATTAAAAGCATTAATACAGAAAAAAGTTTTGCAGATTCTTCATTTTATCTAATTTTGTTTTCAAGTATTTTCTTTTTTATCTTTGTTGTAATAATGGCAGGAATGTTTATTAAATCAATTACAAAATCCTTAGATGAATTTTCTTTATCTTTACTGTCTTTTTTTAGATATTTAAACAAAACGGATTCCAAAATATCTTTATTGCATGAAAATAATAGCAGTGAAATAGGAAAAATGTCAATTGTTATAAATGAGAATATTAAAAAAGTGCAAACAGGTTTAGAAGAAGAAAAAAATGTTATTGATCAAACTATTACTGTATTACAAGATTTAGAAGAAGGTGACTTGTCACAAAGAATTAGTGTAAGCAGTTCTAATCCTGCATTAAATGAATTAACAAAACTTTTAAATCAATTGGCAAGTAATTTTGAAAATAACATCGACAATGTACTTAAAGTCTTAGAAGAATATTCTTCTTACAATTATATGAATAAAGTAGATACAAAAGGTACGAAGGAACATTTAGAAAAATTAGGACTTGGAGTAAATGCTTTAGGTAAGTCCGTTACTGAAATGCTAATTTATAATAAAAAAATAGGTTTAACATTAAACAGTTCTTCAGATTCTTTATTAAGTAATGTTGATGTTTTAAATCAAAGTTCGACAGAAGCTGCAAGTTCTCTTGAAGAAACGGCTGCTGCTTTAGAAGAAATAACCTCTACAATAGTGAGCAATTCAGACTCTATATCTAAAATGAGTGAATATGCCACTTCTCTAACACAATCAACACAGCAAGGTCAAGAATTAGCTAATAAAACGATGCTAGCAATGGATGAAATTAACAATCAAGTTTCAGCTATTAGTGAAGCCATTAGTGTAATTGACCAAATTGCTTTTCAAACGAACATCTTATCTCTTAATGCAGCAGTAGAAGCAGCAACCGCAGGAGAAGCTGGAAAAGGTTTTGCCGTAGTAGCTCAAGAAGTAAGAAATTTAGCTTCACGATCAGCTGAAGCTGCTAATGAAATTAAAGCCTTAGTTCAAAATGCAAATAATAAAGCCAGTGAAGGAAAAGAAGTATCCTCTTCTATGATTGAAGGTTATTCTTTATTAAATGAGAATATTATTAAAACCATCGATTTAATTAAAACAGTTGAAGTTTCTTCAAATGAACAAAAAGCTGGCATTGAACAAATTAATGATGCGGTTAACCGTCAAGACCATCAAACACAACAAATTGCAAGCGCTGCAAATGAAACCTATGATATTGCTATAGGAACGTCTAATATATCTAAAGAAATTGTAAAAAGTACGAACGAAAAAGAATTTCTAGGAAAAGATAAAATTCTAGCAGAGCAAAACAGTGATTCAAAGATACATCTTAGCCTAAGTTCTAAAACACCATCACTTCCAAAGGCAACAAAAGAGCTTGAAACTAGGGCTATAAAAAAACCTGTCAGTCAAAACTTTCAAAAAGAGTTAAAAAAGTATGAAGGAAATAATACCTCTTTTATTGAGCAAACACAAGATGAAGAATGGGAAAGTTTTTAATCTTTGTTTTGCTTGAACTTATCGCTTGGGTTGGGTATAAAAGTTAAACTTCCAGCCCTCATCTTTTGGATACTTCTCTAAAGAAAAGTTTTTCCAAACTTTTTTACATAAAAATAAACCCATATCCTTTCCAACTTTCGCAAAAATATGGGCTCTTCCAAAGTTAAGAAAAACACCTTTTCCATTTGCATACATATAAGCAAGATTACAATTTGCTTTTTCATAATATTTTTTTGATGCAGCTTCATAATATTCTACTGCTTTTTTATAGTCTTTTTTTACCGCTCTTCCATAGGTATATAATGTTCCCATCATATTTAACGCTGCAGGGTTTCCTTCTTTTGCGAGAGCATCAAATAAGAAATAGGCACTTTTTAGATTATAGTAGGGTGTTTTTTTATTTAGATAAATAATGCCAAGATTATATTTTGCTTTTTCATGACCTAAAATAGCTGCTTTTTTTAAGTATAAATAGGATTTTTTGTAGTTTTGTGGAACAACGTTTCCTAAATAGTACGTTTTTCCTAATTCGTAATATGCTTCAATGTCTTTTTGTTTTAAACGTTTTTTAAAATAATCAAAATCTTTTTTATTTATTATGTTTGCTTGTGAAAAACAGATGATAAATAAAATAGAAAAAATTATTTTCACTTAATTACTTTTT
>CAJXWI010000038.1 GCA_913062735.1 uncultured Arcobacter sp. | reverse complement strand
ATACCTTTGTTTTCAACTAAATTTTCTAAATTGATTTCATCAAATAATTCATCATAAGCAGGCAAAGCTAAATCTAAAATTTGATGCATATTTCTTGCAGTGTGCATCATTTTTTTCTTTGATGTATTCAATATAAATTTTAAAAACCACGGAATCATTTTTGGCACATAGTTCCATTTTAATGCCAGCGGTCCAGTTGAACTTAATAACATTGCAGGAACATCGGCCAAAACATCTGTCCTATTTAAAGATAGTGATGCATAAGGAGAAAAATGACCAGCATTTCCATAGGATGCGGCTGGACTTCCTGGCTCTTCCCTATCAAAAATTGTTACATCAAAACCTTTTTTTTGGAGAAACAAAGCATTACAAACACCTTGTATTCCAGCACCAATAATTCCAATTTTCAGATTTTTTTCATCCACGATTGAAATATATTTTCTAAGATATGCTTAATATATATGATATTTGATCGCGGGTTTATTTTACTTAAATTCTTAATTGCCTATAGAAATTAGGGCTAGGTCGTCACTTAGCTAATTATCCACAGCAGTATTAATTACCGTATTTGATATATCTGATAATTGTTTGCTAGAATCTGTATTAAAATTTTGCTCTATAATTTTTAATGAACCATCTATCCCTATTTCTTCACCTGAACTATTTAAGCTTTCAGATAAACCATCAGTAAAAGCATAAAATCTGTTATTTATCTCTCCTATAGCTAGGGCTTCTGGTTCTACTCCTTTATTTCCACTTCGTTTATCCATTTTCCCTTTACTTTGGTTAAAAAGATCTTTTTCATATTTTTTTGTTAATTTTGCAAGCTCATTTTTACTGTCATAAACTAAGCTTCCTTTTTCGTTCCAAATTGAAAACGATCTTGCTCCAAAGGTATAAAGTTTTGTATATTTGGAGTTTTCTAATCCCATTTCATTATTGATTTTTAAATCATTCTCATTTTTATAAACACTTTTTAATTCTTCTGATAAATTGAGTTTAGAAATTTTTGTTTCATTTGTATATTTTCCATACTCTCTTCCATCCCCTTCATTTGCGCTTACTATATATGTTTTATTGTTTACAATATATGAAGCAATTGAATCGGGTTGATACATACCATATAAGTTTTTATAGGCTTTAATTAAAATCTTACCTTCTTCCTCAATATCAAGAGCATTTTTTTCTAAAGAATGATCTTTAAAACCAAAAGGAACAATTTTTTCTATTGTTTTTGAATCTAAATTAACAATAGCAAGGGCATTGCTTTCTTGTAAAGCAACATAGGCTTTATTTTTACTAACGGTAATATATTCAGGTTCTAAATCAAGTCCTGCGTGCGTATTCTTTCTAAGAACTACATCTTTAGGAATGTTAATATTAAAAAAGTTTAAATCAGTGTATTCGTAATTTTTATTTATATCAATAATTCCAATTGAACCTTTAGGGTCATAAGAATAATCTTTATTAGGTTCTGCTTCATTAGCAACTATAATTAAAGATGCATCTTTATTAAATGTTACCATATCTGGTAAATACCCTGCTGTCACAGTTTTTTGGTGTTGTAAAGAGGCATTAAAAATAACAACGGAGCCACGTAATTGTTTGCTAGAATCAAAAGAAGAAGTTTGTTCAACAGCAACTGCCAAAAGTCCATTTTTATAAGACAGTGAATTAACACCCGTTCCATAAGTATTTAAATCAAGAGAAGCAATTTTATTAAGAGAAGATTTATTCTCATTGTACGTTAATTTTAAAACATCAACCCTATTTTCTTTTCCATTAGTTACAAATACTCTTTGCTCTTTTATATCATAAGCAACTATTTCACTAGCCCCTTTTATTTTTGATTGATATGAAGCAATCTTTTTTATAGAAACTTTTTTATGGCTTGTTTCCGTATTATATATGTTTGCACAACCAGTAAAAACGGTAAGACTTAGTAAAAGACTTGGAAGAAGAGTATTTTTCATTGGATTCCTTTTTTTGTATTTTATTGCTTTACAGTTACACTTGGGTTACAGTAATAATATTATTTGTGTTAAAATAATTCTTTAAAATACGAAAAGTATTTATAGACGTAAGATGAACATCTTACGTAATTTGAGTGTATAAAGGGCAAGAATGATTATAAGTGATAACTTTGACGCTGGAAATATTAAATGTATTAATATTAAAGAAACAGGTGAAATTGATTTAGAGATTAAAAAAGACAATAATTCTGATTTTTTTCAATGGTTTTATTTTAAACTTAGTGGTGCTAAAAATAAAGCATGTACACTTAATATAATTAATGCAGGAGAGACTTCATATTCTAATGCATGGAATGATTATAATATAGTAGCTTCATATGATAGAAAGAATTGGTTTAGAGTAAAGAGTTCTTATGATGGAAAAACCTTAAGTACGAAACACAAACCTCTATATGACGTGGTTTATTATGCTTACTTTACACCTTATTCTATGGAACAGCATCATGAACTTATATCAAAATCTCAAATGTCACCAAATGCAGAATATATTCATTTAGGTCATACCTTAGATGGGCAAGATATGGATTTACTTAAAATAGGAAAAGATGGAAAAGACAAGAAGATATGTTGGTTAATTGCACGACAGCATCCAGGTGAAACAATGGCACAATGGTGGATGGAAGGAATGTTAGAATCGCTTTT
The DNA here is from genome assembly GCA_913062735.1 of uncultured Arcobacter sp. Next base: position 7,946 of record CAJXWI010000038.1, on the reverse strand, counting down.
AGATGAAGAAAATCCAATTTCAAGAGAATTGTTAAAAAAAGCAGTTTTTTATATAGTACCCAATATGAATCCTGATGGTTCTTTAAGAGGAAATCTAAGAACAAATGCTTCTGGCGCTAATTTAAACAGGGAATGGTTGGATGCAAGTATGGAAAAATCTCCTGAGGTATTTTTAGTTCGTGGGAAAATGAAAGAAACAGGAATGGATTTCTGTATGGATGTTCATGGGGATGAAGAACTTGCCTATAATTTTATTGATGGTTCAGAAGGTATACCTTCATGGAATGAAAAAAGACAAGAAGTTCTTGATTTTTTTCAAGAATCACTGTGTAAAGCAAGTCCTGATTTTCAAACAAAAGTAGGCTATGAAAAAGATGTTTATGCAAAAGAAAATGCAACAGTAGGTACTAATTATATGGCCGAAGCTTTTAATGCTTTAGTTATGACCCTGGAGATGCCCTTTAAAGATACGAGAGAAACACCTAATGAAAAAGTAGGATGGTCGGCAAAACGTTCAAAAGAGTTAGGGAAAGCTAGTTTAAATGCCTTATATCAAAGTCTTGATAAATTATAATTAGAGTTTTTCGAAGGGAAAAATATGTCAACAATTAGATTAAGAAATGCGCTAAGACCTGATTTGCAACGATGTTATGAAATTGAACGTTTGTCCTACTCAAAAGAGGAAGCAGCTAGTAAAAGCAATATGCAAAAACGATTAATACAATTTCCTCAAGGTTTTTTACTTCTAGAGAATGATAAGGAAATTATTGGTTTTATAAACTCTGGCTCTTGCCACGAAGTAAAACTAAGTGATGAAAGTTTTAAAGAGATGTTGGGACATGATAGCCAAGGAAAGAATATTGTAGTTATGTCTGTTGTCGTACATCCCCATTATCAAAAACAAGGTTTTGTTTCACTTTTAATGAAAAAATTCATTGAAGATATGCAAAACTTGAAGAAAGAAGAAATATTCTTTATTTGTAAAAAAGAATTAATTCCAATGTACGAAAAGTATGGATTTAAAGATTTAGGAGAATCCTCATCCACTCATGGAGGAGTGGCATGGAATGAAATGAGTTTATCATTAATATAAGGAAAAAAATGAACACTAAAAAACGATTTTATAAAAAGAGTTTAAATGTATAAAACAATATTTTTAAATACCATCACGTCAATTTTAGACAAAAGGGCCGTTTTGTTTAGGGCTTTGTTGCTGCCTTCTTTGTTACTAATAATTTTAAATGCTTTATTTATCAAGGATTTTCATAATTTATATATAGCTGTTCCTTTTTTTATCTTATCCCTAATTGTTAGTATTACTATTGCAATTAGTACACATAGAATTTTATTATTGCAAGATTCGAAGATAAATACCTGGGGTCTTTTTTCTTTTGAAAAACGAGAGTATGAGTATTTTAAAGCTTCTTTATCTTTAATGGTCATTGTTATCATTTCTGCATTTATTGGTTTAATATTATTTGGTATTCCTACATGGATCTTGGGATATATTTTGGGAGAACAAAGCAGTTCTTTATTGCTAATATTTCTTCCTTTTGCAGTTTTAGTATATGTGTGTATTATTTTAAGTAGGGTTTCTTTAATTTTCCCTTCGATTGCGCTTGAAAAAAGTATGGGCTTTAAAGAATCTTGGGATAAAACAAGTGAGCATAAAGTCTTGTGTTTTATTACGATTGTTATTGTCCCTATTGTTTTTGCTTTTGGATTGAATTTCCTTATATCTAACATACTGTCTTTTAATAATCTTCTTTATTATTGTGTTAATGCAATATTAGGCGTATTTACTAATGTATTAATAATCAGTGCTTTGTCTAATACCTATAAATATATTTTTGAAGAAAACAAGGAAGAAATAGAAGACCTTTCTTCAAGAATGACATTAAAAATAAACGACTTTAATCCTATTATTTTAAGTTCAAATACTAAAATAAATTTCAAAAATTTAAAAGAAGATTTAATAGTTCAGTATGAGAGCTTAGGCTTTACAAATAAAATTGTAGATGATGAATCTGCTTTTTTATTAGAACACAAAGAAGATAAAGAAAGCTTTGTATCTTTAAAAGAAAAAGACAATACTTATAGTATTGAAACCTTTAATACACAAAATCCTGACTTATTAGTTCTTAAAGAAGAAGACAGGATTTAATATTTTAGTACTTTAACTGTTTTGTGGCTAAGGTTTTATTTTTTATACTTTCTTTTACTCTTTTTAGAGAAGAAGAAAGTTCTTCTTTCGTATCTTCATTAAACATAATTTCTTTTGCTTTTAAATAATATCTATGAGCACTATTTAGTTGATTAAGAGCTTCATGGCTTAAAGCAAGGTTGTATAAAGCAATATAAGACTTATTTTTTGTTAATATTACAAGCTCTTGTAAAAGAGTATTTGCTTCTTTTATTTGTTTGTTTTTAATAAGATCCAGTGCATTTTCTAATAACGCTTCTTCTTTACTACTGTATTTAATATAGGGATCATCTAAGAGCGTGAACGTTGTATAAGTATAAGAGGGTGCAATAATTCTTATAAAATCACTAACAACTTGTTTTTTTAGTTTTGAAAATACTTTTCTATTAGAAGCTTGTCCATAGGGATTATTTGAACATTTTGTTGTTGAGTGTGTTGCAGAAAAATTTCCTAAATATAAGGTTTGGGCATTAAGTACTTCTGCTATTTCTATTTGAACAAGAAGAAGATATTTTTTTTCAAGGCAAGAAATTTCATATTCATAATACTGTGTGCAATAACTTTCTCCTTTTTTATTTTTACTGTATTGAACACATTTGTTATAGTTTGTTTTTTCTTTATAATAGGTATTTTCATCAATTTCTTTTTTGAGTATTTTACCCCATAAAATAGATTGTGCCTCTTGAAAAGTGAAAACTGCATTTTCTTTTTTTAATTGAATAATGCCTGAATCTTGTAATACTTGTTCTTTTAAAATGTCCTCATGTCTTTCATTGTTTATAAGATTAAAGTATTTTTTTCCTTCAAAACTAAGCTTAAACATTTGTTCTTTTATCTCTTCTTCTAAGCTAATACTGTCGTTCTTAAAGCTTTTAATATGAATATTCTTAATTTTATGAGATTTTATAGCTGAGGGTTCTATGCTTTTAATATTTATTTTAGTGCTGCAAGCGGTGAAAAAAACAATCAAAAAAAAGCTTATAAAAGATATATGCATAATGAATCCTAAATCAAATAATAAAATTCTGTTTCTTAGTTATTGAAAATAGCTCTGTTTTTATAAAGAAGAGCAAAAATAAACAATAAACAAAGTATGAAAATAAATATTACCGTATTCCAACCATAATATTTATAAATAAGAGTAGGAAGAGCAGAACCTAAAGCTCCTCCAATATAATAAAAACTTAAATACATTCCAGATGTAAGGCCTTTTTGTTTCTCAAAGATTGAATTTGCCATTCCTGATGCCACGGTATGAACAGTAAACATTCCCACACATAATAAAAACATCAAGAAAAAAATCACAGAATGATTGGATGATATAAAAAATACAGTAATAAAAGTAAAAAATGACCCTCCTGCAAGAACAGTAGAAATTGAAGATTTAAAGAAAAGAATAATTTTTCTTGAAAATAAGGCAACAATAATACCTGAACCATAACCTAAATACAGTAAACCAATACTGCTTTCATTCATATTGGGAAACAAGTCTTTCATTCTAAAAGGAAGTAGGTTTAATAAACCTGCAAAAACAAAAAAAATAATAAACATTGTTAAATAAATAAGTGCAAAACGCTTGTCTTTTAAAATGAAAAGAATATCTTTTAATTTGGGTTTGTTCATTTTGGATGAAATATCCAGTTTTAAATTCCTGATAAAAAGTAATGAAATAAACAAAGCAAAACTAAGAGAAAAAAATACCGCTCTCCACCCAAATTCACTTGCAATAAAACCCGACAGCACTCTTCCGATTAAGCCACCAAATACGGTTGAAGCCACATACACAGACATGTTAAATTGGACATTATTTTTATCTATATTGGCTAAAATGCTCATAGATGAAGTAAGTATTGCTGGAACTATTAATCCCTCACAAATTCTCATAAATAAAAACATTTCATAGGTGCTTGAAAATGCCAAAACTAGATTGGTAAAAAATAAAATAATAGAAGCAATAATAAGCATTTTTTTAGCACTTATGCTTTCTAGAATATAACCATAAAAAATGGGTGCAATAGCTAAACATAATAAAATAACAGCAGTAAAAAGTGAAGATTGGGTCATACTTACATGAAATTCTGCCGCTAAAATTGGCTGTAGGGGCTGTGTTGCATACATAATAGAAAGCACAACAATAATATTATAAATAATAATTCCAAGGGCTTGTTTGTTCATGGGTTACTTTTTAAATGAGTTTTATAAAAAGGAGTATAGCAGTAATTAAATTATGTATAAGTATGAAAGATTACATTATAAGTTATAATATTTAATAAATGAAAAAGGATGATAAATGAAAATCAAAGCCATGTTTCTTATTTCTTGTTTCTTAATGTTTGCAAGTATCAATTTATTTGCTGGAAATCCAGGTAAAAAAGCAATGAATTGTTTGAGTGTATCAAGCAATTCAGAAAAATTTGATAATCTTGTTTTTAAAAACAGATGCACGTATAGAATATTTGTTGCATGGTGTGGAGATTTAAAATACACTAAAAAAAGATGTGGAGAAGGGCCAAGGAATACCTTTTATACCCAATCTGCAAATATTGCTCCAAACTCAAAAAAAACAACTACTATAAAACGCGGAGGTTCTTACGCTTATGCAGCGTGCAGAGGAAGCATTAGTTTTGGTTCAAATGGAATTAAGCATCCTACAAGTAAAAGAGGACAATTTGCTTGTACGAGAACATAGTTACAAAGAGTTTTTTAAACTCTTTGTTGAATAAATTTCCATAAGTCTTCACAACTTTCAACAATATAATCAGCCCCTGCTTCAAGCAGTTCTTCTTTTGGTCTAAATCCCCAAGCAACTCCTATACTTTTCATATTTGCATTTTTTGCTGTGTTTATATCCGTAGGGGTATCTCCAATAAAGTATATTTCAGAAGGATTAATATCAAGTTTATTTGCAATATCAATGGCACCTTTGGGATGGGGCTTTTTAGGAACATCAACTTTTTGACCATGGACTTGCGAAAAATCATAATGTGAAAAAAGGCTTTCTGCGTATTTACAGGTTAAATTATGAGGTTTGTTGGACAAGATGGCCAGTTTAATAGGTGTTTTTTCTAATGAATCTAATAATTCATAAACGCCATGATAAGGACGTGAGCTGTGATGTACTTGTTTATCATATTTATCTCTTAGCGCTTGCGTTATTGTTTGTATTACAACTTCTTTGGTGTTTTTAGGAAGTACGTTTTTTACTAAACTTAAGGGTCCATCTCCTACAAATTTTTTGTACGCTTGGATTTCATAAACAGGGTAGTTAAATTCTTTTAATATTGTATTCATGCTTAATGCAATTTCTTCTAGTGAGTTTAATAAAGTTCCATCTAAGTCAAATATGATTGCTTTCATTTTATTCCTTTTTGTACTAAGTATTATAGTCAAAATATGAAAAATACGTGATATACTGTTCTTCTTAAATAAAAGGAATAAAATGTTTGATTTTTTTTTACAAATGCCTTATTTTCAGGAGCTAGTAACCATTACAGTTGTAGCTATTTTTATGGCTATTAGTCCAGGAGCTGATTTTGTGATGGTAACAAGAAACAGTATTTTTTACTCAAGAAAAGCAGGAATTTATTCTGCACTTGGTGTTAGTATGGCAATTTGGGTTCATGTTGCATATTCAATTGCTGGATTGGCTGTAATTATTTCAAGCTCAGTTGTTTTATTTTCTATTTTAAAATATTTAGGGGCTGCATACTTAATTTATATTGGTTGGAAAACATTTACTTCAAAAGCCATGATGGATTTAGAAAAAAGCGATGAAACAGCTACTCTTAGTAATGGTAAAGCCTTTAGAATTGGATTTGTAACCAATGTTTTAAATCCAAAGACGACAATCTTTTTCTTAAGTATATTTACTCAAATCGTTACGCTTGATACGCCAGTTTTATTACAATTGATGTATGGTTTGATTATTTCTATGGCACATTTTATTTGGTTTGGAATCATTTCATGTACCTTAACGCATCCTATTTTGCTAAAAAAGTTTCAAGCTTCTAAGCATATTATAGAAAAAGTAGTGGGAACAGTACTTATTGGGTTTGGAATAAAAGTGGCACTCGTTAATAATAATTAATAATTAATTATTATTGACAAAAAAAGTACATTTTGCTAAAATTTGGCAAACGGTAGGTTGGAAATATGGCACTTAAAAAAACATCAAAAGAAGAAATCTTAAAAAATTCAATTAAACTATTTAAAATAAAAGGGTATCACAATACCTCTATGTCTAATATTGCTGATAATTGTGGTTTAATCAAAGGTAGTTTATACCATCATTTTAAATCTAAAGATGATATTGGACTAGAATCTTTACGATATATACACCAATATTTTGCAAAAAATATCTTTAGCGTTGCTTATAATGAAAAACTTAATCCAAAAGAAAAAATGACTCTTTTTATAAAGAAAACAGATGAGTATTTTTTAAAAAGTAAAGGTGGCTGTCTTTTAGGAAACCTAGCTTTAGAAGCAAGCTCCTCAAATAAGATGTTTAAAGATGAAATTCTTTCTTATTTTAAAGCGTGGGAAGATGCACTTGTGGCTATTCTTGAAATTGAGTATGATGATGAAACTTCACTTTCCTTTGCTCAAGAATGCGTTGCTTTAACACAAGGCTCTATTATGATGATGAATCTAAGCGGAGAAAGTGAAAATTATTTAAAAATTGGCAAAAAATTAATTAAATTATTCTAGGTTTTTAAAGAGACTTGTTTTTTCTGGATACTTTGTTTTTATTATTTACAACTTCTTTTAGTTTAAGATAATCTCATTTTTAAATGATTGCTTATGGTCAATTTTTTTGATTTTAGCTACAATAGCATAAGAGAAAAAATTAGGAAAACAATGAACTTTAAACAAATATCAATAGCTCTTTATGCAACATACCTTACCAATAAATATGGTTTTTTACTTAAACGAACTAAAAATACACAAGAAAAAATGTCTTTACGTTTAGAATATGCAAAAACATTAATGGGTAAATTAAATATTTCTGTTGAAGTAATTAACAAAGAACTTCTACCAAAAGAGGGACAGTACTTACTAATTTCAAATCATAGAAGTATTATCGATCCTTTAATTATTCAACTTGCCTTAGAAAACACAGAAATTAATGGCTACTGGATTTCAAAAAAAGAGCTGTATAATTCTTTTTTCTTTGGAACCTTTACTAGAAATGCTTGTACTATTTTATTAGACAGAGAAGCAAAATCTATGAGTCCTTTTTTCAAAAAAACAAAAGAAGTAGTAAAAGAGGGAAGTTCAATATATATTTTTCCAGAAGGTACTAGAAATAAAAGTAAAAATGCTCTGGGTGAATTTAAAGAAGGGTCAAGACTTATTGCACTAAAAAATCGACTTGATATATTACCTGTCTACATTAAATCCAATGCAAATGAAGTTTTAAGTGAAGCAATTAATAAAAGAACTAAGAATTTAAAAATCCAAATTGAGATTGGTGAGATAATTGAATATAAGAATAAATTACCATTAGAACAAAATTATAAAACTATTTTTAATATAAAATAGTTTTTCTTTTATAATTTAAATAACCAAATCCAAATAATACCAATAAAGCAAAAGGATAAACGATGGCTTTATTAGGCCTTTCTAAATTTTCAATTTTAAACTCGCTAATTACATCTCTAGTTTCAAATCCCGATTTTTTGGCAAGGCCGTTCCATTTAAGAGTGTCTACAGTTATCCTTCCCTCTTTATCGACAAGATTCAT
>CAJXWI010000037.1 GCA_913062735.1 uncultured Arcobacter sp. | reverse complement strand
TATTTGGCAATGCAGCACTTACAAAAATAAAGGCAGGTTTTTTATTTCCAAGTTGCTCAATATTTCTAATAAGATCTAAGATATGAATATTTGATTGAATACTGTTTATCTTACGCTTAAAACTAGAGTCTTCACAATGAACAATACAATTTATGCTCTCTACACAAAACATATAATCTTCTTTACATAAGCCCAACTGAGGAAGAGAAGTTTTTCCATCTAATAATTTTACGTTTTTATAAGCACAATTATTAATAAGTTTTTCACATGACATTTTTTGAGTTTTAGAATCTATTAAACAAAATATTCTAGAAGTTGGAAACTTTATTAATAATTCTTCTAATACACTTTTTCCTAAAAATTCATTTAATCCTGTTAAGAGTATATCTTTTGATGTGTGGTTGTTAGAGGTATGAGGAAGCATACTTATTCCTTGTTATAAATATTTTAATAGTTAGTAAAATAATTATAACGAGTTAAATTATATACATTCTTAAGATTTTTAAAGATTCTTTTACTTTAAGATAGATTTATAAATCCATCTTAAAGCAAGAGTCATAAGACTGTGTTTTCGAAATTAAGAGTTTCTTAGCTTTCCCATAATCTTTTTTTCCTGAGCCTAATTTAGGTATTTCATCTACTATTTCATAAGAAGAAGGAATCATTAATTTATTATCAAAGGCTTTTATTACTTTTATTTTTAGCTCTTTTATTTCTTCTTCATTAAAACCAGAAATAAGTAAAATAACTTTTTCTCCTTTTTTTTCATCAGGAGCAGTAGTTGCTACATATTCTACTTCTTCTTTATCAATAATAAAAGATAACTTTTCTTCAATGGCTCCTAAAGAAACCATTTCGCCAGCAAGTTTTGCAAAACGTGAATACCTATCAACGATACTTAAAAAACCATCACTATCAAACTTACCCTTATCTCCTGTAACATACCAAGATTTACCATCAATACTTTTTATAACAGAGTTTGTTTTGGCTTCATTGTTTAAGTAACCTTTCATTATTTGAACGCCACCAATTAATACCATTCCTTCTTCCCCAATACTTAAAGGTTTAAAAGTATGTGGATCCACTATTTTAATGGAGGTACCAGGAAGTGGCATTCCCACTGTTCCAAGTTTATTCCCCACTTGTAAATCCAGTTCCGGTGTTAGAATATCAGGTAAGTTACACGCAGCAACAGGTGAAGTTTCTGTAGTTCCATAACCTTCAATAATTACTTTTCCAAATTTTCTTTTAAAATCATCTCTTACTTTTTGAGATAATTTTTCAGCGCCTGCCACACTGTACCGTAAAGATTCAAACATTAAAGGATGCACTTTTTTATTCATAATATACAATCTAAAAAATGTTGATGTTCCACACATAACCGTAGCTTTATATTTATTAACCAATTTTCCAAGCTCATAACCATCAGTTGGATCGGGATGAGCCACTAATTTAATCCCCTCAATTAAAGGAAAAAAAGTAGTAACACAAATACCAAAAGCATGAAATAAAGGTAAGGAACCAACAACAGTATCATCATCATTTACATTAAGTACCGAAGCTATTTGCTGGGTATTTCCTAAAATATTCATATGTGAGAGTTCAATTCCTTTAGGCGTACCTTCAGAGCCTGAAGAGAACATAATAAGAGCATTAGATGAAATAGGTACTTTTTTAACGTGTAAGGCTTTTAAAAGGCTAGTAGGAAGAATTTTAACAGCTATTAAGGTCATTAATCCTTTTACTTTTTTAATTTCTGATTTTAAATCTTCTAAATAAAACACTTCTACTTTTTCTAATAAGGGATCTAAATTCAGTCCTCTATCTTTTAGTTTTTCAATGAATCTTTTAGAGGTCACTACAGATTTTATTTCTGCGCTATTAATACATTTAATCAAGGATTCCACATCAGCAGTATAATTTATATTAACAGCCGTTTTTCCAAGCATTAAAACAGAGGTATTAATAAAAGCACCCGCAGCTGAAGAAGGAATTAAAAGTCCAATATTTTGGCCCTTAATTCTTTTTTTAAGTAAATTTTTAAATAAAATAGCAACCGTCAAAAACTTATATCCTGATAATTCCATTCCCGTAGAATCAGCAACTATAAGATTGTTTTTAACTTCTTTCATGGTATTAAATATTTCTTCGGGAATACTTTTAAGTACTTTGATATGCTCAGTCCAAGACTCAATAGTTAAATCCATCACTCTGTGTTTTACATAATCTGCTTTTGCTAAGTCTTTTGGAATGTTTTCTGAAAAAGAAACCGTAACAATATTAGTACGGTACGATTCTATGAATTTTTTATTTGCCCTTGAAAACATGGATTCCCATAAACCTCTGATGTAAAAAACATGAACACTTACATTAGAGTTTGTTTGTTTTAAAATAAGTTCAAAACCCTTTTTAAACTCTCCTAAATGTCCATTTCTAGTAATTGCACCTTCTGGGAATAAAACAACTACATTTCCTGCATCCAATTCTTGCGCAATTTGTTTAATACTACTCTTACTTGACGTTGAAGAAATAGGAAGCACTTCAAAAAAGTTTAAGAACCATTTTAAATACCACTTATTATAAATTCCTTTATCCATTACAAACTTGATATCTCTAGGCGTTGCCATTTGAATAATTGCCCAATCTAACCAAGAAACGTGATTTCCCAAAAGTAATAAACCCCCAGTAGAAGGGATATTAGAAATCCCTGTAACTTCTAGTTTATATTTTAATCCAACAACAAATTTAACAAAAAAGTGAACCATTGATAAGGGAAGTTTTCTTATTGTATAAATAGCACCAAGTATAGTTAAAAGCAATAATAAGTAGATTGTACTTTTAGGATTTAAGCCATTAAAAGAAACAACGGTAGTAAGAACTAAAACCAAGAGCATAAACAAGGATTGGAAATAGTTACTTCCCGCTAAAACCGTACCTAGTTTTTCAAATTTTGCATTAAATTGCAGTAAAGAATTTAGAGGAACAACAAATAAACCCCCACATACACCAAAACCAAAAAAGATAAGTGCCAAGGAAAAAGAAGAATCAACATTTACACTTAAATATATCATTAAGCACAAGCCAGCTGCTGCTATTGGAATACTTCCTGTTTCAATATAATTCTTTGAAATTCTTGTATATAAAAAAGATCCAAAAGCCACTCCAAAACCAGCAGCTCCAAGGATTGCATTAATTATAAATACACTGGTAATATTTAAATACTCTTTTGCATACGCAGGAAATACTGCCAACATTCCTTGTGAAATAGCCCAAAAAATTGAAATTCCAAGAATTGATAATAAAAGTACTCTTGTATTTGTAATCTCTTTTATATTGTTTTTTAAAAGTTTGGCTTTGAAATAATTATCTCTGTTAAAAACAATTTTTTCATCTACTTTAAAACCTGTATCAATTTTCTTTAAAATAAAAAAAGAAACACATAATTCAAGTAAAGCAATAGCAACAATATAATAAGTCAAAGGCAAAAATTTGTTTAAAAGCTCATCTTGCGAGTTTATCAAATCATAAGAGTTAATTCCATATAAGGTTTCAAAAACATAAGAGAATAAGCCCATTGTAAATAAAATAGCAATCATTGAAATCGATTGAACAAAAGAATTTCCTAGAGATAAGTTCTCTTTTTTATAAATACTTATAATAATTCCAAACTTAGCAGGAGAATAAATAGCACTTTGAATCGCCAATAAAAATATTCCAAACATTGCTAAATTAAAGCTTCCTATAGCATAGGCAATTACCATAAATATTGACAAAGCAAAAGATGAAACGGCACCATAAACCAAAACATTTTTTCTATCATATTTATCACTTAAAAAAGCGGATATTGAGAAAAATAATAAAAAAGGTATCAGTATTAATGCATTAATTATTGAAATTAATACAACTTGTTCACTGCCATCAAAGATTTTGAAAGCTATGTTTTGAAGTAAGATTTTATGCGAAATATCAACAGCAACATTACAAAATATCACTGCTAAGAAAGCAAATTTGAGAAGTTTTATATTCATGTAGGTCCTTAAAAAGGATATTTTACATAAAGCATGCTTTAATATTTATGATGATAATTTTTCTTAGAAAAAATATAATTTTCTTCTAAGCTAGTTTTTCTTCTTTTTCAAAATAGCATCCAAAGAAAAGATAAATAAAGCCAGCCAAATAAGTGCAAAAGTAATTAATTTATCAAAATTAAATTCTTCATTATATACAAAAACCGCAAGCAAAAAGGCACAAGTTGGCCCTATGTATTGAAAAAAACCAAGCGTTGAAAGTTTCATTCTTGTAGCAGCTCCATTAAATAATAATAAAGGAATAATAGTAGCTAAGCCTCCAAGGGTTAACATAAAAGTAATATAATCACTTTGATTTAAAAATGCCATACTGTTTGTATTCATTAAATACAGTATATAAACAATTGCTAAAGGCATTAACATTAGTGTCTCAACAAATAAACCTACTATTGAGCCTACATCAACCTTTTTTCTAATCATTCCATATAAAGCAAAAGAAACAGCTAGAGATAAAGAAACTAAAGGAAGTGTTCCTAAGGCAATCACTTGATATAAAACAGCTAAAAATGCTATTAAAATCGCAATATTTTGATTTCTTGTCATTCGTTCACCAAAAAATATAAATCCCAAAGCAATGTTAATGAGTGGATTAATGTAATAACCAAGAGATGCTTCCATTATTCGCTCATTTGCAACTGCCCAAATAAAAATAAGCCAGTTAATTGATACAAAAAAAGTAGAATATAACAAGTATTTTAGTTTCGCTTTATTTTTCAATAATAAAGACAGAACTTCTGTTTGTTTAGTAAGGTATACTAAAGGTATTAAAATGATAAAAGACCAAATGATTCTGTGTGTTAGAACTTCTAGCGCACTAACTTGTCCTACTTCTTTAAAATAAATGGGAGATACAGCACCCCAAAATAAAAATGCAAAAACTGCAAATATATAACCTAACTTTTCTTCTTTCATCTTTTTCTCTTTATTCAAATTTATTTTTTAATGAAGTAACTTTTTTAGTGTAACACTGTTGTTAATTTCATCTTTAATCCAAGGAGATATTACAACTTTTTCACTTAAAGTATTTTTGATTTCATTAATATATTTTAGTTCATTTAAGGCTTTGTGTTTTAATATATTATTATTCGTTTTACATAAAGCAAAACTTCTATTAATTACCCATGCATAAGGTTGTATGGAAGCTCTTTGTAAATCTTCTTGCAAAGCTTTTGCTTCATGTGTAGGCGTTGCTTCTGCAAGTGCTAATAAAAGTATTTTTGTAAACTTTTTATCTTTAAGGGCTGGAATTAATGCTCTTAGCTCTTCACTCTTTTCTTCTTGTACGTTTTTTGAAAGTTCTTTGTGATATGCACTTGAAGCATCTAATAACATCAGTGTATGACCAGTTGGTGCTGTATCTAAAACAACAAAGCGCTCTTTTGCTTTATTAACCGTAGTTGCAAAAGCTTCAAAAATTGCAATCTCTTCTATACAAGGTGAGTTTAATTCCTCTTTTAATAAAGCCATGTCTTCGTTTGAGAGTTTGTCTTCATTTTGTTTAATTACGCGCTTAATATGTTTTTGTGTTTCGTACTTGGGATCAATTTTTTCAATGATTAAATCTTTAGTATCATTGTTTTTTATATAAGCTAAATGAGCAGCTGGATCCGTTGTAGATAAAGTAACTTTATGTCCCAAAGAAGAAAGCTCATATGCAATTAAAGAAGCAACAGATGTTTTTCCAACACCCCCTTTTCCCATAGTCATAATTAATCCACTCTTATCTTTTTGAATATCATTTAATAAATCTTTCCAAGCTATAGTACCTTCTAAGGCTTCATTTATTTTCTCTTCTAAAGAAATAAGTTCGTTCTTATCCTCTTTTATTGTTTCATTATTAATAACAGCTCTTAAAGACTCTAATCCAACAACACCTTTTGGGTAAAAACCAATTTCATTAGATGCTATACTCTTTAAATCTTTTGGCATTGAGGCTAAAGCATCTTTAGACTTTTGATAAAAAGCCTGCGCAATCTCATCATTAACATCTTCTTTAAAAACACCATTAATTATTAAATGTTGATTTTTCATGCCCTGCTCTTTTAATTCAATACTTGCTTTATTTACTTCTAAAAGGGATAATTTTTCAGCTCTTGTAACTAAAATTAATAGCGTTTTTGAAGCATCTTTTAAATTATGTACTACTTGTTCATAAAGTACTTTTTGATCCACCAATCCTGATACTGGTCCCAAACAAGAAGAACCTGTTTGATTATTGGCAATAAAATCATTCCAAGCACTGGGAAGATTTAATAAACGTAAGGTATGACCAGTAGGAGCTGTATCTAAAATAATATGATCATATTCTTTTATGATGTCAACATCACCTACATATTTTGAAAATTCATTAAAACCAGCTATTTCAACAGAACAAGCACCTGATAACTGCTCTTCCATTTGTGTTATTGCCTCTTTTGGTAATAACTTTCTATAAGGCCCTACTACTTTTTCTTTGTATTCATTAGCAGCAATTACTGGATTAATATTCATAGCAAATAAGTTTTTAGTATTATTAATTAAAGAAGGACTTGAGCTTAATGTAGTATCCAAAACCTCATCAAGGTTTGAAGCAGGATCAGTAGAAATTAATAATACTTTTTTATTCATTTTACTTAAAGCTAGTGAAATAGCACAAGACATTGATGTTTTCCCAACGCCTCCTTTTCCTGTAAAAAACACAAACGTTGGAATATTTTTTAATAAGTCTTTCATCTTAAAGCTTTGCTACAAAAGAAGACAAGCCCAGTTTTGAACTTAAAAGTGGAACACTTGGATATTCTTTTGATAAAATCAACTCATCATCCAAAAAAAACAGTGGCAAGCATTCAACCCCTTCTGTATGCAAAAGTTTTGAAACCTTTTTATTTAAAACATACTCTTGTGGATCTGTTGTTAATCCATATCTATGTACGTCAAAAAGCTCTCTATTAAGTGAACTTAAAAAGTTTGCTAATTGTAAGAGTGTAGCATCAATTTCGGTCCCGCATACGCCAGTAGGACAACACATAGCAGGATCATATATTTTTAATGTTTTACCTGTATTATTAGCTTTCATCATTATTTTAATGCTTCAATTACTTTTGGCAATAATACTTCTTCAATATCATTATATGTTTTAACAAAAGAATCAAAATTAGCCCCATCTGGATCTTCAAAACCCACATGAATTGTTTTTACAGCTCTTGGGAACATAGGGCAAGTTTCTTTAGCATTTGAACATACAGTAACTACTAAATCATAGGTATTATCAATAACAACATCTATTGTTTTAGAATAATATGAGTCCAACCAAATATTTTTTTCTTTTAAGAGTTTAATCGCATTTGCATTAACTTTTCCGCTTGCTTTTACACCTGATGAATCAGCCCTATAGCCATCTAGTTTTGCATTAATTAGTGCCTCTGCAATAATACTTCGACAAGAGTTACCTGTACATAAAATTAATATCTTTTTATCCATTTTTTATCCTTTAAATTAAATTTAAACCTTCAAGTAAAATCTTAAATCCTAAAACGATTAATATAATTCCACCCAAATATTCAGCTTTATCTTCTAAAAAGCCACCTAAAAACTTCCCAATATATACAGTAATTACACACAAAACAAAAGTAATTAAGGTAATTAAAAAAACTGCATAAATGATATCAATGTCTTGAAATGAAAATGTAATACCAATAGCAAGGGCATCAAGTGAAGTAATTATTGCTAAAATAAAAAGAGTTTTATTCTTTAAATTTTTAATTTCTTCTTCAAAATTCCCTGCTCTGGCTTCTTTAATCATAGAAAAACCAAGAAACAGTAAAATTACAAAAGCAATATAATGATCAATTGCATCTACAAATGATGCAAACATATTTCCTACAAAATACCCAAGAAGAGGCATTAAACCTTGAAATATTCCAAAAAATAAAGCTATCTTTAGTACATCAAAAAAATTTATACTTTTATACTTAGATCCTGATGCAATTGAAACAGCAACACTATCCATAGCAAGTGCAAAAGCTATAAATATTAACTCCACGCTAAACTTAATAATACTAATAATAACACGGGAGGAGTTATTATAAATCCAAATTTAGAATATTGTAAAAATGAGATTTTAACACCTTTTTTTGCTAAAACATGTAACCATAATAACGTTGCAAGAGAACCAAAAGGTGTCATTTTAGGCCCTAAATTTGAACCAATTATATTTGCATATACTAAGGCTTCATTTTCTATACCAAGTAGCGCAATATCCATAATCATAATGGTTGGCATATTATTCATAATTGCAGATAAAAAAGCTGAAATAAATCCCGTTCCTATAATTGCAATCGTATCTCCTCTTAAACTTAAATCTTTTAAAACAAGAGATAGATAATCAGTTAAACCAGCATTTTTTAATCCGTAAACTACAATATACAAACCAATAGAAAACCATACGACTTGCCAAGGAGCTTCTTTTATAATATGAACAGGCTTAACACTTTTAAACATTGTAGCTATGATTAAAAATATTAATGCTCCACCTAATGCAAATATGCTAATGGGAAGATTATAAATATCTCCTATAAAATAAGCCACAAATAATAAAGCTAAAAATACCCAAGAAATATAAAACATAGTTTTGTTTTTTATTGCAGATGAAGCTTCAGGTAAAAGTGAAATATCTATTTGTTTAGGAATATCTTTTTTTAATAAAAACCATAAAAAAACGATTGATACAAAAACAGATACGATAAAAGGTATTAACATGTTTGAGAGATATTGCGCAAAACCAATTGAGAAATAGTTCGCTGTTACAATATTTGTAAGGTTTGAGAATACAAAAGGTAAAGATGCCGAATCAGAAATAAATCCACCTGCTAATAAAAAGGCAATAATACTTTTCATATTAAGTTTTAAGATTCGCATTTTTGCTAATAAAATAGGGGTTAAGATTAAAGCAGCTCCATCATTAGCAAATAAAGCAGAAACAAAAGCTCCTAATAAAATAGAATAAACAAACATTCTAAAACCGTTTCCACCTGAAAGTTTTGCCATTTTTAAAGCACACCATTCGAAAAAACCAATTTCATCTAAAACCATAGATAAAATAATGATTCCAATAAAACTTAAGGTTGCATCCCATACTATATTACTTACAACTAGCACATCAGAAAAAGTTACCACACCTAATACTAAAGCAACAATAGCTCCAATAACAGCTGTTGTTCCAATCTGAAGATCTCTTGGTTGCCAAATAACAAAAATAAGTGTTATTATAAACAGTGATGAAGCAAGTATCATAGCATTCCTTCTTTAAGAGTTTTATACATTATCATCTTCAAAAGTATCCACACTTTTTAAGACATAAATATAAGTATCCACTTCAAACTCATCATAACGCTCAACACAAACTTCTTGACGTTCGAACTCATCACCTTCAAAAATATCTAGTTTTTCCCAGTGATTTATTAAGTTATTTGAATAAAATAAAAAACCATGAATAGTATCTCTAGTCTCATCTAAAGTAATCCCAGGATAACCCATAGAAGCAGACCAACCCTGATCTTTTAATTTTCCTTTTACTGTTGCTGGTACAAACTTTCCTACAACTTCTTCTAATACATGTCCATTGGGACAATTAGGCATTAGTGTTCCATATACAAATAAACAATCTTCCATTTTTTTCCTTAAGTGTTTTTACATGCTTTTTGTAAAGCAGGCAAGTTTAATTCTAAATACATTATTTCTTTTATACATTCATTTCTAAATTGATCTTGAGGAGAACGTATTTCATAAAAAGCCCATCTGCCTTCTCTTTTTACACTTAAAAATCCTGCTTCTTTTAAGATTTTAAGGTGTCTTGATAAGCGTGATTGAATCATATCAAAAGACATTTCTAAATCACAGACACAAAGTTTTCCATGAAGATTAATAAATTGAAGGATTTTTATTCGAGTAGGATCGTTTAGTGCAGCAGTAGTTTTTAAAAACACATCCATATTCATCCTTTTAATTTAAAGAAGTATATCAAAATATTTAGTATATATCAAGATATGTTGATATATAGATGCAGTTTCTATAAAATAAGCATACAATGCCTATTTTATCGGTATATAAATTTCTTTTATTAGGGAAATTATAGTTTAGAAAAAATATTTGTCTTGTCCACTCTTTCTTAATTAAAATATTTAAACGTAGTAAAAGAACAATTGCACTTAGATTTACTAAGCATCTTCTTGCCACTTTTCAAGTACAATATTTTTCTTATTTTTTATTTTTTTTTCTAGAAAGATTCTAAAAGCACCTGCTAAAGTTTTGCACTCTAAAATACTCTCAATATCTTTTTCATTTCTTCTAAGGTGTGCTTGATTAATAAATTCAATATTAATGTCCTCATGGGGTCTTAATATGAGTTCTAAGGGTTTATTTTGGCATAAAGAACCTTCCTTTATCACTCGAAAATAAAATCCTGTTTTTGCCTCTTTTACAACAAGAGAAGTAAGTTTTTTAATATTTAGAATAGAAGATATTTTCCAACAGGGTTGTCTGGGTTGAGATACTTCTAAAATCAAACTTCCATTTGAATATTG
>CAJXWI010000036.1 GCA_913062735.1 uncultured Arcobacter sp. | reverse complement strand
CTAAAATAAAACAAGAATACCCATTTGTGATATTGACATAGGCTTCTTTTCCATCAATAAAAGAATCTACTTGATAACCTTTTAATTCAAATTTTAAAATAATGGTTTCGTTTAGTGTTTTATTATCTTCTAATAATAGTATTTTCATGTTATTTCTCTTTACTTTTAGGAATTTTTATAGTGAAGATTGCATTATTTTTGTCATTATGTGCAGTAATTTTTCCATGCATTTTATCTTCTATAATTATTTTTGCCATATACAAACCAAAACCTGTACCATTTACATTGGTAGTAAAAAAAGGCTCAAAAAGTTGTTCTTTTATCTCTTCATTAATAGCCCCAGCATTGTCTTTTATTTCTATTAAATTATAATCATTACAAAAAGAAAGACGAATATTTATTTTCCCTTTTAAATCGGAGCTTTCATTGACTTTAACTATCTTATTTTTGGCATTATTTATAATATTTAATAAAACTTGTTTCATTTCATTTTCATAGCCATAAATAAACATTTCATCTTTTATTTCTTCAAAATCAAAAATAACTTTAATATTAAAATAAAAAATCTGTTTTCCAACAATATCAAAAATATCACGTATGGCTTTTTTAATGCCAAAACTTTTTTTAAGTGTAGAAGGTTTCAAAAAGTTTCTAAAATCACTTAGGGTTTCGGACATATATTGTATTTGAATCATAGAATCATTCACAAAATCGGACATTTTGTCTTTATTTATTTTATCCATGGTGTAATAAAGTTGCATTTTTTGAATTTGTGCAGAGAGTTCTACTAAAGGTTCATTCCATTGATGGGCAATAGAAGCAATCATTTCTCCCATTTCTGCAAACTTACTTTGTTGAATTAAAAACTCTTTTTCTTTTATTCTTTGAGTTATATCATTCATCACACAAACAATACCAGCAACTTCCCCATTGGGATGTAAAGAAACTGCTTTATTTAAAATAAAGTATAAAATTTCACCTTTATTACTTATATAATAAACTTCATCTTCATAAGGTTTTAAGGTACTCATAATATTTTTATCAATTATCTTATGTCTGTCTGTTACTGATTTAGGGAAAAAATCATAAGCAGATTTACCTATGATTTTTTGTTTACACGTACCAAGAAGTTTTGAAAAAGAGGTATTGCAGCGAATAAACATTCCTTGCATATCTTTATAATAAACAGGATTGGGAAGGGTATCTAATAAAACATCCTCAAAGGTTAAGTTGCCTCGTAAAGATCTTTTCTTTTTAATTTTCATTCCCAGCCTTTTTTTATTTAAGAATTATAACAAAGAGTCTTTAATAATAGTATTAGTTTACTCTTTTTAATAAAACAGCCGTTCCTAAACCCCCACCAATACATAAAGAAGCAATACCATATTCACTTTTCCTTTTTTGCATCTCATGCACTAAAGAAACAATAATTCTATTTCCACTAGCACCTACTGGATGTCCTAATGCAATACCTGAACCATTAACATTTATTTTTTCGTTAATAGCTTTAGTACTTAAATTAGATGTTTCTTTTAACATTTCAAAAACACCCAAACTTTGAGCGGCAAAAGCTTCATTAATTTCTAAAAGATCAATATCATCAAACGTTTTATTGTTCTTTTCAAGAAGATTTTTAATAGCATATGCAGGACTTAAACCCATTACATTAGGATCAATTCCTACTTGTGTATAATCAACAATTTCAGCCAAGGGCGTTAAATTTAATTCTTCTAGTGCTTTTTGTGAAACAATAAGAGTAAAACTGGCCCCATCATTAATTCCAGAAGCATTTCCAGCTGTTACCGTTCCTTCTTTTTTAAAAGCAGCTCGAAGAGAAGATAATTTTTCAAGACTTGTTTTACGATTAATATATTCATCTTTTGAAAAAAGAATATCCCCTTTTCTGTTTTTGATTAAGATGGGTGTAATTTCATTTTCAAACTTTCCATCATCATCCGCACGTATTGCTTTTTGTTGTGAAGATATAGCATATTCATCTTGAGCTTCTCTGCTGATATTGAATTTTTCTGCAATGTTTTCAGCAGTAATTCCCATATGATACCCACCAAAAGCATCAATTAAAGCATCATTTACCATAGAATCCACCATAGAAGCATTACCAAGTCCTAAACCAGAACGTCCTTTTGCTGGAATTAAATAAGGAGCACTAGACATAGATTCAACGCCTCCTGCAACAATCACATCTTTAGCTCCACTTTTAATTTCGGCAACAGCTGTCATAACTGCTTTCATTCCAGAACCACACAACATATTCAAAGAATATGCAACGGTTGACTCAGGAAGTCCACCATAAATTGAGGCTTGTCTTCCTATTCCTTGAGCATGACCAGCGGATAAAATATTACCAACAATAACCTCATCAACAACATTTCTATCAATATCTTTTAATAGGTCTTTAATTACTTCTCCTGCTAAATGTCCAGGGTCCATATCTTTTAATGTTCCTAAAAAACTTCCAATAGCTGAGCGTTTTGCTTCTACAATATATACTTTCATTTTCTTCCTTAGTCTTTTAAAGCTACGATATAAGAAGCAGGTGTTAAAGCTTTAATCTCTTCTAAACTCACCCCTTTACTTAATTCCGTTAAATGAAGTTTATTATTAATAAACTCAAAAACTCCCATTTCTGTAATAATCATATCAACAACGCCTTTACCTGTTAATGGAAGTGTACATTTTTTCAAAATTTTAGGATTTCCCCTTGCCGTATGTACCATAGAAATAATCACTTTCTTAGCTCCATTAACTAAATCCATCGCCCCACCCATTCCAGGTAAAAGTTTTCCCGGAATTTTCCAGTTAGCTAAGTTTCCTTCTTCATCTACTTCCAAAGCACCTAATACAGTCATATCTAAATGCCCACCTCTTATAATTTCAAAAGAAGTAACTGAATCAAAAAATATACCACCTTTTTGAAGTACAACATTAGTACCACCTGCATCAACAACATCTTTATCGATATTGCCTTCATTTGCTTTATCCCAAACACCTGCAAAACCATTTTCAGAGTGAAGATTAATATGAATATCTTTTGAAATATAATCTACTGCTAAAGTAGGCAAACCAATTCCTAAATTAACAAAATCACCATTTTTAAATTCTTGTGCAACACGTGCAGCTATTATTTGTTTTGCTTCCATCTTAGGCCTTTATAATATGATTAATGTAAATAAATGGAGTATGAATAAAATTGGGATCTAATTCTCCATTTTTAACTATTTCTTCTACTTCTGCAATAGTTACTTTTGCAGCTCCTGCCATTGGAACATTAAAATTTCTTGTTGCTCCATTAAATACTAGGTTTCCTGCTTCATCTGCTTTTTGTGCTGAAATAAATGCTAAGTCAATTTTAATAGGTAATTCTAAGATATAATCTTTTCCATCAATTGTAATTACTTCTTTTCCGTCTTGTACTTCAGTACCTAAACCTGTTTGTGTTAACACGCCTCCAAGTCCAGCTGCACTTGCTCGTATTCGTTCAGCTAATGTTCCTTGAGGAACAAGTTCTAAATCAATAAAACCTTCAATAACTTGTTTTTGTGTTTCTTTATTCGTACCAATATGAGAAGCCAATAGTTTTGTAATTCTTCTATCATCAATTAAACGTCCAATACCATAGCCATCTCTTGCCGTATCAGTTGCAATTAGTGTTAAATTTTTAACATTGCTTTTTAAAATTTCATCAATGATATTATGTGAATTACCACAACCCATAAAACCACCAATTGCAATAGTCATTCCATCTTTTAAAAATTCAGAAATTTGGTGTATTTGTATTTGTTTTTCCATATTGTTTTCCTTAATAAACAGCTAATAAATCACAAATAAAAGAATCTAAATTATTTTATTTGTGATTTTCTTCTACTAATTATAAAACGAAAAAATGATATTATTATGACAGTGGGAGAGAAAATGATTTATTTAGCTTCAAACGCTTTTTTTACCCAAAAAATAAGACAAAAGCTGTCTTATTTCTTTTATTGAACAGTATATCCACCATCCATTACTAAGGCTTGGCCTGTAATTGACTTTCCATGTTCACTTGCTATAAACATGGCATAATTAGCAATTTCATTACAGCTTAATAATTTCTTTTGAGGCACTAGTTTTAAAATGACTTCTTCTAAAACATCTTTTTCACTCATATTTCTGGTTTTTGCAATATCTGCTAATTGATTTCTTACAAGTGGAGTATCTACGTAACCAGGGCAAATTGAATTAACCGTAATATTATCTTGCGCACCTTCTAAAGCTGCTACTTTTGTAAGCCCTAATAAACCATGTTTTGCCGAGTTGTATCCCGCTTTTCCAGCAAAACCAACCAAACCGTTAATAGAAGCCATATTAATAATTCTTCCAAAACCTTGTTTTTTCATAATAGGAAACAACTCTTTTATCGCAATAAAAGGACCTACTAACATTAGTTTTAACATAAACTCATATTTAGAAGTAGGGAAATCCTCTATTTTATCTACATGCTGGATTCCTGCATTTGAAATAAAAATATCAATGCGCCCATAATGTTTCATACTTTGTTTAATTAAGTTTTTAATATCTTCTTCTTTAGAAATATCACAAGGTATTGCTAAAACATCATATCCTGCATTAATAAATTCGTCATAGACTTGGGACAATGCTTCTTCATTAATATCAGATAATACAATTTTTGCATCATTTTTTGCAAATACTCTTGCGATACTTAAACCAATTCCAGATGCGGAACCCGTGATTATTGTTATTTTATTTTTTACCATAATTCTACTTTATTATTTTGAGTGGTCTTCTTTAAAATTAAAAGCAACCTCTTCATGTTCTTCTTCTTCAAACCATTTCTCTGTTACCGTTTTTGTTTCTGTATAAAAGGTTATTGCCTGTTTTCCATAAGCATGTAAATCTCCATAAAAAGAGCCTCTCCATCCAGTAAAAGAGAAAAAAGGTAGAGGCACAGGAATAGGTACATTAATACCCACTTGTCCTACTTTAACTTCTCTTCTAAACTTAGTTGAACTGGCTCCACTTGAAGTAAAAATAGAAGTTCCATTACCAAACTTATTGTTATTAATAATATCTAAGGCTTCATTTAAATTTTTAGGTTGCATTATGCTTAATACAGGTCCGAAAATCTCTTCTTTATAAATACTCATATCACTAGTAACTTCAGAAAAAACCGTTGGTCCAATCCAGTTCCCTTTATCATAGCCTTTTACTTTTGCCCCTCTTCCATCTAATAATAATGAGGCTCCAGCATCCACACCTTCTTGAATAAATCCTTCAATGCGGCTAAGTGCCATTTTTGTCATAACAGGACCATAAGAAGCACTCTTATCGTTCCAAGCCCCTGGTTTTACCTTACTTAATGCTTCAACTAACTCAGAAATCCAAGCTTTTGCTTGTCCTACAAATAAAACAACAGATATTCCCATACATCTCTGACCTGCTGCTCCCATAGAAGCTCCAATAAGCGCATTGATAACATTTTGTTTATTTGCATCAGGCATAACCACTAAGTGATTTTTTGCTCCCACAAAAGCTTGAGCTCTTTTTAAATTAGCTGTAGCTCTTGAATAAATGTACGCACCAACACCTGGAGAACCTACAAAAGAATATGCTTGTACTAAATCATGATCTAATAATACATCCACTTGTTCTTTTTGCCCATGTATTACTTGTAATAAATCTTTCGGAGCACCTGCTTGAATAAACAGTTCTGCTAACTTCATTGCAGTATTGGGAACCATCTCTGAAGGTTTTAAAATAAATGCATTTCCACATACAATAGCTAAAGGAAACATCCACAAAGGTATCATTGCAGGGAAATTAAAAGGTGTAACTCCAGCACAAACTCCTAAAGCCTGTCTATAAGAGTAGGTGTTCATTTTGGTGGAAACATTTTCTATGGTTTCACCCATCATTAAAGTAGGAGCAGAACAAGCAAATTCAACGACTTCATACCCTCTTACAATATCTCCTTTTGCATCATCTAAGGTTTTACCTTGTTCAATACTTAAAATTTCTGCCAGTTCATCAATATTTTCTTTAATCAAGGCTTGATATTTCAGCATTAGACGTGTACGTGTCATTATAGGCGTATCTTTCCATGATAAATAAGCATGGTGTGATTTTTCAATAGCTGCACTTATTTCCTCTTTTGTGCTCAAAGGAACCAATACTTGTACCTCTTGTGTTAAAGGACAAATTTTCTCATAATACTCACTTGTATTACTTTGTATAAATGCATTACTTATCATTAAGTTTAATTTTTTCATTGTATTCCTTGTTTTTTAATTTGATTGTATTTGAAAGTTTTTTGAAAACTAAGTAGTTATACTAAATAGCTATTCAAGTATGAAGGCAGTTTCAAAAGATGAAACTGCATTTATTTACGTATATGCAATGGACGGTAACCATGTAACAATTTCTGGAAAAGAAAAGACAATGGCCAAACCAATAAGTTGCAAGATGATAAAAGGAATAACCCCTTTATAAATATCACTTAATTGTATTTCAGGAGGACAAACCCCTTTTAAATAAAACAAAGCAAAACCAACAGGTGGAGTTAAAAATGACGTTTGCAAGGTCATTGCAACTAAAAGAACAAACCAAACTAAACTAGGATTTTCAATTCCAAAACCATTAATTTCTAAAGCAAGTTCACTAATAATAGGTGCTACTAAAGGTAAAACAATTAAAGTAATTTCAATCCAATCAAGGACAAAACCTAAAACAAATACCAGTGCAAGTATAAATAAAATAATAACAACAGGGTCTTCTGAGATAGAATTAAGGGCGGACATAATCAATTCATCTCCCCCTAGTTCTCTTAATACCAAAGAAAAACACGTAGCTCCTACAAAAATTGCAAAAATATAACCCGTTGTATTCATAGTTGCTTTTGAAATATTTTTCACTTTCCTAAAAGTAAGTTGTTTGTTTATCAACATCAAAATTAAAGCTCCAAAAGCTCCAATTCCAGCGGCTTCTGTTGATGTTGCTAAGCCAAAAAAGATAGAACCAAGAACAGTTAAAATTAAAAATGCTGGTGGCAAAATATTTTTAAACAAATCCCATACTAAACTTATTTCTGATTCGTTTACATATTCATCTGTAACCAAAGGCATCTTTCTTGGGCGTAATATCCCTAAAATAACTAAATACCCAACATACAGTGTTCCTAAAATCAAACCAGGGAAAACGGCTCCCATAAAAAGATTTCCAACTGAAATACTTAATTGATCTGCCATTATAATAAGCATAATACTAGGAGGAATAAGAATTCCTAGAGTTCCTGAACTTGCAATTACCCCAAGTGCTGTTTGTTTATCATAGCCTTGTTTTAACATAACAGGTAAAGACATTACGGCTAATAAAACAACTGAAGCACCAATGATTCCTGTTGATGCAGCTAAAAGAACACCTAAGATAACAACTGTTATTGCTAAACCTCCACGCATTTTTCCAAAAAAACGTTGCAAAGATTTAAGTAGTTTTTCTGCAATTCCAGATTCGTCAAGGGCTAAACCCATAAAAATAAACATAGGTAAAGCAACTAAAATCCAATTATCCATTATTTTGAATATTCTATTAGATAATAACCCAATCGTATTATAATCCAAACCAGTAATCGTATCAAAATAAATATCCGATAAATAACCAATCCCTGCAAATGCTACGCCTACTCCACCTAATACCCAAGCAACTGGAATTCCTGACATAAGTAAGAAAATAAAAGATAAGAACATTGAGATTACTAAATAATCATTAATTTCCATTTTTTTCACCTTTAAATAAAAAGCTTATATGACGAATAAGCCTTGAAATACTTGCCATAAATAACAGTATAAAACTAAGAGGAAGAACACTTTTTACAATCCATCTAAAAGGTAAACCTTCAGGAGAAGTAGAACGCTCATTTATTCTTAAAGCTTCCATTGTCATATCAAGACCATAATCAATAACAATAAACATAAAAGGAACCATTAAAAATAAAATCCCTAAGACTTCAATTTGTCTTTGTAATCTTGTTGAAAAACGTATTCGTAAAATATCAACTCTTACATGAGAGTGATTCACCATTGAATACGATAAACCAAACATAACAATAGCTGCATATAAATGCCACTGTAATTCTTCTAATTGTATTAAATTGATGGTAAAGGCATAACGCAAAAATACTTGCAGCACAATAATTGCAATTAGAAATACAGACAACCAAGAAATGGCTGCCCCTATTTTAAAGATTATTGAATCTATGAAAGTACATATTTTTGGTATTTTCTCTGTTTCTAAATCGTTTTGCTGTTCTTGCAAATGAGAAACTTCATCATACATTTTAACAGGTTCAACTATATGATCTTTTTCATTCATAATAATCCCTTTAATACTTTATCTAGGTAAAAATGCTAAATTATTCCAATAAGCATAATCCGCTCTAAATTTTTCTAAATCACTCCATACTGCATTAAATGTTGTATCTTTTTTAAGATCAACTAAGGCTTCATCCCACGCGCCTCTAAAAGCACTTAACATCTCAGGAGACCATTTTTTAACAATAACGCCACGTTTATCAATATTTTCTTTAATGACAGCACCTTGAACGGCTTCACTTTCAGCTAAAGAATCTGTCATATTTGCTTTACACGTCATTTCAATTGCACTTTGTTGCATATTAGACATTTTATTCCATGTTTTATTATTAATCAATAATTCAAAAACGGTTGCTTGTTGATGCCAACCTGGAAAATAATTAAATTTTGCAATTTTGTAAAATCCTAATAATTGATCAACTACAGGCATTGAAAATTCACTTGCATCAATTACACCTTTTTCTAAGGCAGAAAAAATCTCACCACCTGGTAAAAGAGAAATAGAAGCTCCAAGTTTTGTCATAACATCTCCACCTAAACCAAAGAATCTCATTTTAAGACCTTTTAAATCCTTGGGAGAATTAATCTCTTTTTGATACCAACCAGCAGTTTCTGGTGATGAAATAGAACAAGGTAATACATGTACGTTGTATTTTGCATCATCATACATTTTTTGATACAGTTTTAAACCATTTCCTTTGTATAACCAAGAGAAAAACTCAGGTGCTTCTGGTCCAAAAGGAACAGATGAGAAAATGGCTGCCGCAGGCATTTTCCCTTTCCAATAACCAGCAGTTGACCACCCGGCATTTACTTTTCCACTTGAAACAGCATCTAGTATTTCAAAAGGAGCTACTAGTTTCTTAGGCTCATATATTTTAACTTTTAATGTTGAAGAAATTGATTCAAGACCTTCTTTAAATGCAGGTAAAGGAGTACCTAAACCAATTAGATTTGTAGAAAATGTTGTTGGAACTTTTAATAAAACTTTTTTCTCAGCTGCCGCAACGCTTGTTGCACAAATACTTAAGGATACTAATCCTGTTACTGCTAAATTTTTAATATTCATAATCTTCCTTTTGTTTTTTAATTTTTTCTAACGTACTTCTTAAGAATTAAATAAAGCCTCCTTTTAAAATTTTGTATATATCTTGTTAATTTTGTGAAAAAAGATTAAAAATATTTGAAAAATCTTTTCCACCCTTTCCTTCATTTGAGTATTGTGAATAAAGATTTCTTGATATCGCACCTAAAGGCGTAGGAGAATTACTCTCGATACTTGCTTTCATTGCTAAGTTCATATCTTTTAACATCAAGTCTAAAGCAAAACCACCTTCATAATTATTAGAAGAAGGCACATTTTCCAAAACATCTGGACAGGGATTATATACTTCTAATGTCCAATTTCGAGAAGAGCTTTTAATCATGATTTCTGATAATACTTTAGGGTCTAAACCATTTGCAATTCCAAGTTGTAAAGCTTCAGATGTTCCTGCCATTAAAATTCCCAATAACATATTATTGCAGGCTTTTGCCATTTGACCAGAACCTGCATTTCCTGCATGAAAAATATTTTGTCCCATATCCTGTAATAATGTTTCCACTAAAGTAAACATTTCTTTTGAAGATCCCACCATAAAACTTAAGGTTCCAGCAATAGCACCATTAACTCCACCTGAAACAGGCGCATCTAACATAGAGATACCTTTGTTAATAGCTTCAAATGAAAGTTTCTTAGTAGTAGAAACATCAATCGTACTGCAATCAATTACAAGCGTTTCTTTAGAAATATAATTTAATAAACCCTCTTCCCCTAAATACAAACCTTCTACATGTTTACCAGCAGGTAACATGGAAATGACAAAATCAACATTTTCTACGCTTTGTTTTGCATTTAAACATATAGATGCACCTATTTTTTCTAACCTTTTTAATGGGGCATCCACTAAATCAAAAATATTCAAAATATGCCCAGCCTTAATTAAATTAACGGCCATTGGTTCTCCCATATTTCCTAAACCAATAAATGCAATTTTTGCCATTTTTATCTCCTGTAATTTTAATTATCAAATAATTATTAAAAGTACCTCTGGTAATTAAATAATTATTTTACTTCTTTGATATTTAAGTATATATTTATAAAATGACAAAATTATGTCAAATTAATACATTTTTAAGTTTATATTTTTATCAATATTACTTGTTTTATTATCAAATATATGACAATTTATAGTAAATTTTAGCTTTAACAGGTGTATTTACTCTATATAGTAATATTTAAGAAATACTCCACAATAAGTATAAAAGAATCATTATTAATCTTTTT
>CAJXWI010000035.1 GCA_913062735.1 uncultured Arcobacter sp. | reverse complement strand
CAAGGGCTGCTAAAACCAAAGCAGATGAGGCTCTTAAATCTGTAGCCATTACATCTGTTGCACTTAAGTTGCCTTTTTTACCATGAATACTAGCGATATTACCATTTAAATGAATATCAGCACCCATACGAACCAGTTCACTTACATGCATATATCTGTTCTCAAAAAGACGTTCATCAATAGTTGACGTTCCTTCACCTTGCGTAGCTAAGGCCATAAACTGAGCTTGCATATCTGTTGGAAATCCCGGGTACTCACTTGTAATAATATTAACAGGTTTAATACTTGTAGTTGGAAGTATCGTTAAAGATGTTTTTTCTTTAATTATCTCAAAATTCATTTCTTCAAGTTTCGAAATAACGGCACTTAAATGATTTGGCATTATATGTGTAATCTTTAGTTTAGCATTTGCAATTGCTCCTGCACAAAGATACGTGCCTGCTTCGATTCTATCAGGAATAATATCAAAATCTTTAAATTCTAAGAGTTTTCTATTTGTACCAATAAT
Organism: uncultured Arcobacter sp.; assembly: GCA_913062735.1. Next base: position 10,254 of record CAJXWI010000035.1, on the reverse strand, counting down.
AGTAATTTCTGAACTTCCTATTCCTGTGATATCTAAACCGGCTTCTTTTAATACTTCACATAATTGCACAATTTCAGGTTCTTTTGCTGCATTTATAATTCTTGTTGTACCTTTTGCAAGGGCTGCTGCCATGATAGTATTTTCAGTTCCACCTACAGTAACTTTATCAAATACAATATCCGCACCTTTTAAACCCTCTTGGCAACGTGCTTCTATATATCCATTTTTAATTTCAATAATAGCACCCATTGCTTCTAGGGCTTTTAGATGTAAATCAACAGGTCTCTGACCAATGGCACAACCTCCTGGAAGTGATACTTCACAGTATCCAAAACGCGTTAATAAAGGACCTAAAACTAAAATGGAAGCTCTCATAGTTTTAACTATGTCATAGGTAGCTTTGGTTTCATTAATGTTAAGTGTATTAACACGTATCGTATTTTGATCTCTTTTCCCTGTACTTCCTAAATTATTTAGTAGTTTTAAAAAAGTGTTTGTATCCACAACATCAGGCATATTTCCAATGTTAATTGTATTTTTAGACAGTATTGTTGAAGCTAAAAGTGGCAAAGCAGCATTTTTTGCTCCGGATATTCTTATTTCACCACTAAGTTTTTTTTGCCCAATAATTTTTAAATATTTCATATTATTCCTCTTAAAGTAATTCTTTTTTTGTATTTTCTAAATAAATTGATTGTGATGGAAAAGCAAAACTCGCATTGTTATTTTCAACAATCTGCATAATTTTAAAATTTACATCTTCTTTAACTCTCATATATTCGCCCCAAGAAGTTGTTTTTGTAAAAAAGTAACAAAAAATACCTAAAGAACTTTCATCAAAATCAGTAAAATAAATATATATTGTGTCTTGATGAATATCTTGATGTTTTTGAAGCATTTCTTTTGTTTCTTTTATTATGTTTTGCAAGTCTTTTGCTTTAGTACTATATGTAAGTCCAAGGGTTAATTTGATTCTTCTTTTTCCCATTCTTGACCAGTTTAAGATTTCACTGTTAGCTAAGACTGCATTGGGTACAGATACGAGTGCTTGGGCAAAGGTTCTAACTTTAGTTGACCTTATACCTACTGCTTCTACTGTTCCTTCTACAACAGGAGTTTTAATCCAATCTCCAATCTTAAAGGGTTTGTCTGAAAAAATCACAAGGGAACCAAAAAGGTTAGCAACGGTATCTTTTGCTGCTAAGGCAATAGCCATACCTATTAAACCTAAGGATGCTAAAAAACCTGTAATATTGTATCCCCAACCTTGTAAAATAGTAACAAAACCAATGGCTACAATTACTACTTGGATTGTTTTTGTAATTAAATTTACTAAATCTTTTCCTAAACTTTTTACTTTTAATTTTTTAGAAGAAGCAATGAAGATGTTGCTTATTGGTACAGCCATTTTAAATAAAGCCATAAAGATAATAAATGTAAAAACTGAATTAAGTATATGTGATGCATAAACATCAATTTTGGAAGGTAGGTTTAAATATTCAATTGAGAACTTAAAACCAAGAGTAATAATAAAAAGTTCTAAAGGGGCTCGTAAAACAAGGATTATTTCATCATCAATGGTAGTTTCAGTTTTATGTACAAGTTTATCTAAGATAAAAAACATTGCTTTTCTGAGAATCTTCCTAAGTACAAGAAAAAATGAGAGTATGAATACAGCTACGATTATTCTATCAATTTCTTCTGAGAATATAATCACTAATTTCCTTTTTATAACTTGTTTTAAAAATGCTTAATAATAATGATATATTAACGAAGATTCTATTAAAATCTCATTTGAATAAAGAGCTTAGGATTATAATGGAAGAACAAACGAAAAAGGGTGTAAAGTATATGATACTTGCATCTTTATTATTTGCAATAATGGGTGCATTTGCCAAAGAATTGAGCAATTCTATGCCCTCAATTGAAATTGTATTTTTTAGAAATGTATTTGGAGTATTTATTATTGGATACTCAATTTTTAGACGGCCACTAAAACAAGTAGGTGGGAAACCTTTTTTACTTATTTTTAGAGGTTTGATTGGTTTTACAGCTTTATTGTTTTTCTTTTATACTATTTCTAAGATTTCTTTGGCAGAAGCCATGACTTTTTCAAAGACTTCTACAATTTTTACAGCTATTTTTGCATATTTTTTTGTAAAAGAAAAATTGGGTAAAAAAGGTTGGTTGGGAATATTTATCGGATTTATTGGAATTCTGTTTATAACAAAATTTGATGGAAGTAATTTAGAAAAAACAGATTATCTTGGAATTCTCGCAGGAGTAGGGGCTGGACTTGCATATACTTCAATAAGAGAGCTTAAAAACTATTATGAGGGACGTACTATAGTATTGTCTTTTATGCTTATTGGAACTATTGCACCGGTTATTTTAATGACAATTGGTAATTTTTATCATAATTCTAGCTTAGATTTTTTAATTTCTCGTTTTGTTTTACCTTCGTCTAATGATATTATCTTTATTATTTTATTAGGACTAGTGTCCAGTTATGCGCAAATTTATATGACTAAAGCATATAGTGTTGCAAAAGCTGGAATAATTGGTACAATATCATATTCAAATATAGCCTTTTCGATTGTATTGGGGCTAGTGCTGGGAGACTCTTTTCCTGATATATGGATTATACTTGGAATATTTTTAATTGTAATTAGTGGATTACTAGTTTCTAAAAAATAAGGATTAATAATGAATGAAATAGCCGTTTTCGATGTCGTTGCTACACTTTTTGGTGTGATAATGGTTGTATGGTACATACATGATAAGTATGTTCAAAGAGACCACCAATTACTGGTTAATTACCCGATAATTGGACGATTGAGATATGTACTTGAAGAAGCCAGAGAGCCTTTTAGACAGTATTTTGGAGATGAAAAGTTTTACGAGTCGAAAGATAAATTGGATTGGGTATATAAAGCTGCAAGAGATTTACCTAATTATGCATCTTTTTCACCAGCACAACCTCTTCCTAAACCTAAATGGATGTTACGCCATGCGAATATCGTTTTAAATGAGAATGAAGTAAGTAGAGATTTTTCTGTTTCTTTTGGAGAGAGAAGAAAAACACCTTTTAACTCAAAATCAATTATTGCACGTTCTGCTATGAGTGATGGTTCAATATCACCAGAAGGTACACGATCTTTTGTTTGGGGTTCGTATTTAGGAGAATTTCCTATTAACTCAGGAGAAGGTGGATTAACTTCTAACTTTTTTATAACGCACAGAAATTATAATGAAAAATATATGACACTTGTAAAAGGAACAAAATTTCAAATAATGATGAGAGAAACAGCTTTAAAACTATTTAATGCTGCAATTGCTTCTGATTTATACAGAAAACTTGTTTTTAAAGATGATCCTGAAGCAGAAACATATATGTTAAATGCCAAAGACAATACTTTTTACAGACCTAATTGGGATGCTCCACTAGAGAATTTTCCAGATAATGTACCAGAAGATATGCCTGATATTATTATGCAAATTTCTTCCGGTTTATACTCTGTAAGAAACCATGATGGAACATTTAATCCTGAGCGTTATCAAAAAGTTATGAAATTCTGTTCTATGACAGAAATTAAAATGGCACAAGGTGCAAAACAAACAGGTGGTAAACTAACTGGGGATAAAGTAAGTCCTGCAATTGCTTATTATAGAGGTGTAAAAGCCCATGAGAATCTTTTCGCAGCCAATAGATTTCCTTATGCAAATTCGGTTGAAGAATTGTTTGATTTTATGGGAACACTTCAAGAGTTATCTGGAAAACCAGTAGGGATGAAAATTGTTATTTCTGACCTTGAAAATATTGAACCTTATGCCAAAGAAATAGCAAGAAGAAAAATAAGCGGTGAGCCTTATCCTGATTATATTGCTGTTGATGGTGGATCTGGTGGATCTGCTACTGCTCCTATTGAAATGATGGAGAGAATTGGTCTTAATATTAGAGATGCTGTTTATTTAGTAGATAAAGTATTAAATAAACATGGGGTTAGAGAGGATGTTAAACTAGTTGCAAGTGGAAAAGTATTAACACCTGATGATATTGTAATTATTATGAGTTTAGGTGCTGATTTTGTACAAGTAGCTCGTGGTATGATGATGGCTGCTGGCTGTATTCGAGCCAGATATTGTTCTGGTACTACAAAACATCACTGTCCTGTAGGACTTGCAACACAAGATAAAAGTAAAAGAAAAAAATATTTTGTACATAAACATGCAAAATATGTAAGAGATTACCATAAAAACTTACTAAATGGTGTAAGAGGTCTTATGGCTGTCATGGGATTAGATCATTATAAAAAACTGGATAAACACAGATTAATGTTTTTAGATCGTAATTCTAAAGTTCATGACAATATTGACAAAGTATTTGATAGAATCTTAGATATTGGAAATGACTACGACGATGAATATCATAAAGACAATAAAGAAGCTTAATTACTTAGAGTAAATAAAAAAAGGATGAGTATATTACTTGTCCTTTTTTTATGTCTAACACACTCTTAATCTCAACTATAGTACCCTAAAGAAAACAATACTACTTTTTTAATAAAAATAATAAGGCAATATCATGCAAGATAAAAAATTAAAAATATTAACAGGACCCTGTGTTTTAGAAGACAGAGATACCGTCTTGAAAATTGCAGAAAAACTACTTCCTTTAAGTGAAGATAAACGTGTTGAGTTTTATTTTAAAGCATCATTTGACAAAGCGAACAGAACATCATTAAGTTCGTATAGAGGTCCAGGATTAGAAGAAGGATTAAAGTTATTTGAAGAAATTAAAAAAGAATTTGGATACAAAATAGTTACAGATATACATGAATCTTATCAAGCTGCACCAACTGCTCAAGTAGTAGATATTTTACAAATACCTGCCTTTTTGTGTAGACAGACAGATTTATTAGTAGCTGCTGCTAAAACCAACACTATTATTAATATCAAAAAAGGACAATTCTTAGCAGCTGATGCTATGAAACATCCGGTTGAAAAAATACTGCATACAAGAGGGGTTCAAGATGTATCTTATGAGAATTCTCAAGAAAACAATATTTGGTTATGCGAAAGAGGAAATACTTTTGGATATGGTGCCTTAATAGTAGATATGAGAAATCTTCTTTTATTAAAAAATTATGCTCCTGTTATTTTTGATGCAACCCATAGTGTTCAAATTCCAAGTACTGGAATGACAACTGGTGGTAATGCTCCTTTTGTTCCTTATATGGCAAGAGCTGCTGCTGCTGTCGGTGTTGATGGTTTTTTCTTTGAATCTCATATTGACCCAAGTGTTGCTAAAAGTGATGGCCCTAATATGTTAAATATGGAAGATTTGTATACGACTATTAATCAAGTATTTGCGATAAAAGAAGCTTTAGGAAACTAATAGGTTTTTTTTGGGTATAATCGCAATAATTAAACAAATAATAAAACAAATTTTGTTTGAAAAAAAAACAAAATTTTATATTAAAACTAATATTTCATGGAGTAAACAATGAATATAATTGAAGGTCATTTACGTTTAAATGGAAAAGAAAAAGTTGCTATTATTAATGGTAGATTTAATCATATTATCACAGATAGACTGGTTGAAGGTGCAAAAGATTCTTTTGTAAGACATGGAGGAGATGCTAATAATATTGATTTAATTTTAGTACCTGGTGCTTTCGAAATCCCTTTTGCATTAGACAAAGCATTAGCTTCAGGTAAGTACGATGCAGTTTGTTGTGTTGGTGCAGTAATTAGAGGAGCTACTCCTCATTTTGACTATATTTCAGCAGAAGCAACAAAAGGAATTGCAACGGTTGCTTTAAAATATGGTAAACCTGTTGCTAATGGCGTTTTAACTACGGATTCAATTGAACAAGCAATTGAGAGAGCTGGTTCAAAAGCTGGAAATAAAGGCGCAGAAGCAATGACTACAATTATTGAAATGTTAGATCTTTATAACACTATGGAGAAATAATTTGGCAACACGTACACAAGCTAGAGAATCAGTAATTGGTTTATTATATGCAGTTGATTTAGGTAACGATGGAATTGTTAAATTTGTTGATGAAATATTAGAAGATAAAAAAATCAGAAATAAACAAAAAGACTTTGCTTTAAGTCTTTTTAACGGTGTTATTGATAATTTAGAAGCAATAAACGAAGAAATAATTCAACATCTTAAACAAGGTACGATATCAGATATAGGAAGTGTAGAAAAATCAATTTTACGTTTGGCTGTATATGAATTGTTATTTGTAAAATTAGAAAAAGCTATTGTAATTAATGAAGCTATTGAATTGTCTAAACGTTTAGGCTCAGACAGTGCGCCTAAGTTTGTTAATGGACTTTTAGATAAAGTCAATAAGGTTTAACGTGAAGCTGTGCGTATCTTTAGATTTACCAAGTGCAAAAGAGAATTTAGATTTAGTTCGAAGTTTTAAAGACAAAGATATTTGGTTAAAGGTAGGATTTCGTACTTTTATTAGAGATGGAAAAGATTTTTTAATAGAACTAAAAAAGATTAATCCATCTTTTAAAATATTTTTAGATCTTAAACTTTATGATATCCCTAACACTATGGCAGATGCAGCAGAAGAAATTTCATTGCTTGGACTGGTTGATATGTTTAACTTACATGCAAGTGCAGGGAAAGAAGCTATGCAAACTGTAATGGAACGTATTAAAGACATACCTAATAAACCTCTTGTATTATGTGTAACTGCGCTTACTTCTTTTTCTAATGAAGCATTTAAAACAATATACAATGAAGATATAAATACAAAAGCCAGAAAATTAGCAATTGCCTCATATGAAGCAGGCGTTGATGGTGTTGTTTGCTCTGCTTATGAAAGTAAAGATATTAAAGAACATACTTCTTCTTCTTTTATTACTTTGTGTCCTGGTATTAGACCTTTTGGTGAAGATGCCGGAGATCAAAAGAGAGTTGCTGACATTAAATTTGCACAAGAAAATTTTGTGGATTATATTGTGGTTGGAAGACCAATTTATAAAGCGGAAAATTCAAAACAAATACTAGAAAGAATTTTAGAAAAAATATAAATTTTAAGTTGGTATTAAGTACTTAGTTAGTACCAATTTAAGGCTATTTGAACAAAAAACCTAAATTAAAAAGTATTTTTATAAAGCAAATTATTTTAAGTATATTTTAAGTGATATACTATTATAATTCCCATCCAAAAACGATACAACGTTTAGGAAATAGACGGACAGGTGGGTGAGTGGCTGAAACCATATCCCTGCTAAGGATACGTACTGGCAACGGTACCGAGGGTTCGAATCCCTCCCTGTCTGCCACGTAACAGATTTCATACCAATTGGGTCATTAGCTCAGCTGGTTAGAGCACTCGGCTCATAACCGAGTGGTCGAAGGTTCGAGTCCTTCATGACCCACCAGTTATGAAATCTTTTTGCGGGAGTAGCTCAGTTGGCTAGAGCCTCTGCCTTCCAAGCAGATTGTCGCGAGTTCGAGTCTCGTCTCCCGCTCCACTTAATTTACAAACCGCGGAATAGAGCAGCACGGTAGCTCGACGGGCTCATAACCCGTAGGTCACAGGTTCAAATCCTGTTTCCGCAACCAATACAAAGCTTTTGTCTATTTGAACTTTTTGTTCTTTTAGACAAAGGCTTTTTTTTTGCCTAAATCTTTATAACTCCCCTTTAAATTTGGCACTTAGAATGGTTTTTTTATAAAACTATGGGTAATTAATATGTATACAGCAAGCTATGTAAGCTTACTATAAGATATTTATTGATAATTAATATAGCTAGGTTGTATTTGTATTTTTCTGCTTCCTATGGCTTCTAAACCAAGGATTTGTTTTGGAGTCATTAAGGGTTTTATATCTGCATTATAAAATATCTTAAAACCACTACTTGCAACTACAGAAGATGTTTCATCGTACAAGCCATTATAGATTTTAATTTTTGAACCTGCTTGTCCATGTCCATCGATATTGTAAATCAAATTGACATTATCATAATTTTTAACAGAGCCTTTTTCTCTTAACATTCTTTTATGAAACATATGTACTATAAGATTTCTTTTTCCTATAATATTGTGTTCTTCTAGATAATTATTCATACTTTCTTGTGCAGCATTTAAATCTTTTCCAAAAATGTGTCCTATATAACGTCCTGGTGGATAACGTCTGTGTGTTGGAATTTTAAATTCAGGGTCAATTGCTAAATGTACATTATCATACTTAAGATATTTTAGTACGGGAAGTACAGCTTCTAAAGGGGTTTGAGTCCCTAGTTGCAAATCTATTATTACTGCAAAACCTTCTTCATTTGCTGCTTTAATATATTTTAATACTGTTTTTTCTCCCAGATTCAAGATATAATCATTGTCATTGCCTGGATCTTTTGTTGCCAGGGCATAAATTAAATGAAAAGCCATTTTTACATTTATGCTGTTGTTTAATTCGTCTGAATAGTATTGTGATTTGTTTTTCATTTTAACAACCAGTTCTTTAATACTACTTTGTCCAAGTATCCCTAATGATGCCGTATTTGGACGTCCATAATAACCTATTAATACTTCACTTTTTTTAATAAGTGTATTTGTATTGTTTGCTAAAACATTTGGTAAATATAGTGCACTTAATGCAAGTGCACTGAATAAGATTTTTTTCAAGTAAATAACTCCTTTTAGTTTTTCATTATACTAAAGTAATATTGATATGCAATAAAAATAATTAAATTTTATTTAATATTTTTATTTTGATAAAGAAATTATTTCTAATAATATTTTCTCTATTTCTTCTGCTTTTTCTTTTAAGTTTTTATTTAATATAGGAATTAACTCAGATATTTTTAACATAGATATTTTTGTCGTATTTTCATCTTGGTAAATTGATATTTTACAAGGAAGTATCATGGAAAGCTCCATATCGTAATCCAACATTTCTTTTGCATAGTTTGGATTACAAATATCAAGAACCAAACATTCTTTTTCAAAGTTTTTCCCTTTGCTTATAAGAGTTTCTTTAATGTTATGTATGTGTAATACTCCAAATTTAAACTCTTTTACTCTTTCTTGCATGGCCAAAGATACTTCTTCTACACTTTTATTTGAAGCGCTGGTGTATTTCATTTTATGTCCTAATATTGTTATATCGATATCTTATAATACTTTTCATGTAGAATGGCTATAATTTCAAAAACAAAGTTTAAAATGAAAAAATTTACCCATGAAAGTATGCAAGATATACTTATTTACTTAAAAGCTAATACTAAGTGCTCTATTGAAGTATTAAACCCTGATTCTGCTCTAGAAGCACATGCTGGAGAATTAATTGAAAAAGAAGGCATAACTTATGTCTACAGATCATATAAAGCATGGAATGATTTAGCCGAATTATTATTTTGTAAACTTCTTACACCTAAAGTTGTGAGCACTTATACAATTGTATTGTCTTTTCATGAACTAAATCTTGAGCAATCTTTTCACAATGAAAAAAAGCTAAAAGAAGAAAAATATGGACAAGCTTCTTCCTTTTCATTAATTAATAAAAATGAAGAACCATCTTATATAAATGCTTATGTAGAAGCCTTAAAAAATGTAAAAGTACATTCACGAAAAAACATTCTAAATCTTGGCGTAAACAGAGCAGATGAATTTGAAGTTATTTCAAAATTATTAAGCAAAGAAGATTTTGATAAATTAAAATTAGTGGGAGTTGATTTTTGTCCAAGTGCCATTCAAATTGCTAGAGAGCGATTTCCATCTAATGCTGTATTTCATACTCATGATATTAACGATTTAAAAAGTTTAAATTTAGAAAAAACAGATTTACTTATTAGTATTGGAACCTTACAAAGCTCAAGCTTAAATTTTAAATTACTTTTTATGTCTTTGGTTCAAGAATATTTAAATAAAGATGGATCAATTATTCTTGGCTTCCCTAATTGCAGATGGATGGGCGGAGAAATGATTTTTGGTGCAAAAGCAAAGAACTATTCTTATAGTGAAATGTCCGTTTTACATAAAGACATCTATTTTTGTAAAAAATACTTACAACAGAAAAAATTCAGAGTAACCCTAACAGGTAAAAACTATATATTTTTAAGCGCAACTAAAATAATAAAAGAGCAAAATACAGCTTCCCTTTAATTATTATTAATTAATGTATTTTAACATTATTTATTGATTGTTAATTGTCTTATTAATGCACTCTTATTCTTCTTTAAATACTTAAAAATAACTTTAAGAGTCACTATTAAGTACCT
>CAJXWI010000034.1 GCA_913062735.1 uncultured Arcobacter sp. | reverse complement strand
GAAGGGCTTAATATACACCGCATAAAACAGGGAAGTCACATCATGAAAAAAGCAAATTCCCTATATAAAGAAGCGGCTGTTCAACAGATGGTTATAATCGCGGCTTCGCCACGCAATAACCCTTAATTGTTAAGCGCCCAGTCATAATCCAAGAAGGTTAAATTTTGCAGTTAAAGATAGTTAAAGAATGGCATGAAAAAGAACAGTTCTCGAATTTACTGTTTTTTGCTCAAAAAATGGATGAGTTATTTTTCGATTATACACTCGATACATACAAGCCTCCTGCATTGAACTCAATTTTCTTATGCAGAGAAGCTATTGAGCTAATCAAAGATATTGAAATAGATGTAATTGACTCTGCAAATTTAGAACATGTTCTTGATGAATTAGAGTGGTCACTTTCTTTAGACCCTGTAGCTAAAATCCTCTTAAATGCTCCGATTAAGAAATTTATTCTCAGAGGAGAGTCAGTTAAAGTTTCTGATACTAAATTGAGACTTGAAGTGCTGAGCAAAGTTCTTGACCCTTTAGAATATCTAGAAATATGTGAGCTGTTACTAATTGACTATATTGAAGGTGGATCCAAAAAAGACATTGTCAAAATATCTAATTGCTTTGCTTCAACATTAATCAACATGGGAGTGAGTAAACAGCATTTATATCAGCAAACGCAAAAATTTTTTTTCTATGGTGATGAAATAAAAGAGATAAAGGAGTTACGTGATTATTTCTATTTGATTTCTGTAACATCTCATCACTATGAAATTTACTTTATTGTTTCTAAAATGATCACTGACGTTAGTGAGTCAATACCTGCGTTTGATTTACAAGTTCTCGATGAAATTCCGCCTATAGTTAAGGATGTCGCTGTTCAAAATCACTTTCAACCAACCGACGCTGAAGTTTGGGTTGAAGTAAAAGATATCGAAGCTTATGACCGTCACTCCGCACGACAAAAAGCAGAAAAACGCTTAGATATGGTTAGAGATTTATTTTTACTCTTTTCACACAAAAATAGGATTAATTGGCGCAGTGAAGCGATAATTACTCAGTGTTGTGATGAACAACCAATCTTGATTCGTCAATCGAAAAACGCAATGGAAAAGTGTTTTGATTTACGGCCGAAAGATGCTTCCAAGCGACTTAATGCTATGATTTCAAATCTTGGGCTACGCGGAAATTCATTTAGCAAATTTCACAGAGTTGTTGATCTTCATGCAATCGGTACAACAAATGATTTAAATGACAAAATAGCAATTGACAAAATGAGTTCGTCGACCGAAAAATATATTGTTAATGGCTATCCCAATATATTTAAAAGTTTAGGAGATTATTATTTACAAAATAAAGTAAATAAAAAACAAGATTTCAATACTGTATTTAAAGAAAGAGTTCTTGATAAGATTAAAAATGATAAATTAAAAATTAATACAAAACAAAAGTTTTTTTATATCACTAGAGTTTCAAATAATACAATATCATTTGAAAAAGCAGATGGTCAAACAAACCACACTTTGTCAGTAGAAACACTTGAGACGATGTATTATAATGGTAGATGTCATTTATTAAGAGGTGGTCTTTCTGTTTATTACGAACCATTATTAAAATTATTGCTTGAAAATGATATGAGGAATAATGATGAGCCTGAAAAAAAGAAAAATTATGTACTTATAATTGATGAGATAAATAGAGGAAATATATCCAAAATTTTTGGTGAACTAATTACATTAATTGAGGACAGTAAGAGACTCGAGAATAAGGAATCAATTGAGATAACACTGCCTTATAGTGGAGAAAAATTTGGGGTACCTTCAAACTTATATATTTTGGGAACAATGAATACTGCGGATAGAAGCATCGCATTAATGGATACAGCATTAAGAAGAAGATTTGAATTTACAGAAATGATGCCTCAGATAAGTTTGCTAAAAAATATTGTGATTGAGAATATTGATATTGTAAAATTATTAACAGTTATAAATCAACGAATAGAATACTTATATGATAGAGACCATACAATTGGGCATGCCTATTTTATTAGTGTAAAGAACATTGATGAGCTAAATAATATATTTAGAAATAAGATTATCCCCTTGCTTCAAGAATATTTTTATGATGACTGGGAAAAGATACAAATTGTTTTAGGTGACCATTTTAAACAAATATCAAAGAGTGAAGCTTCTGAATGGGAGAAAGGGATTAATCAATATCGATTTATTCAAAGTGTTAATTTAAAAGAGCTTGATATTATTGGATTTGACCATGATGATATAGAAGATGAACAGGTGGAATATAGAGTAAATAGTTCCTTTGATATTTTATCTTATAAAAAAATATATGATGTTAATTCTTTAAAATCTAAAACTATAGAAGAAAGTTCTAAAGAACAATAATGATATTAAAAGAGTATCAGTTTCTTCAATATAAATATGAAGAAAAAGAAAACTATGTAAATCCGAAAACTTTTGAAGAGCTGGAAAGATTTGTATTAGATAATGAAGAAACTGCACAATATTTAAAAATATCTACAAAAAAAGGGTATGGGAAAGTATTACAAGCCCAGAATTATGTAGGAGTTATCCAAGCTAAAGATGGTACTACTATTGAGATACTTCCAAAAATATTAAATCTTGAAACTGATAAGGATGGAGTAGAAACAAAAAAAGTTCTGATTAAGATGCTTAAAACATTAAAAGATTCACCATTTAAAGATTTTAATATGGCAAACCTTCAATCTACTAAAATGCCGTTACTTGAAATTTTCATAACGATGTTTTTGAAAGAGATTACATTGCTTGTGCAAAAAGGGATAAAGTCTGATTATGTAATTAAAGAGGATAATCTAAAATTTCTAAAAGGTAAACTAAAAATAAATGAACAAGTTAGTAAGAACTATATACATAAAGAGAGGTTCTATGTCGAATATCAAGAATATACAAGTGATAGAATTGAAAATAGGTTAATAAAAACAACTCTTGAATATCTATATAAAAGGGCAAAAACAAACAATAACAAAAAAAGAATTAGAGAATTTTTATTTGTTTTTGATGATATAAAGGTATCTCATAATATTAAATCTGATTTCTCAAAAGTAAAAATAAATCGCCAAATGAAAGATTACACACAAATATTACTATGGTGTAAAACATTTCTTCTTGCTAATTCGTTCTCCCCGTATAAAGGGAAGGATATTGCATTTGCACTTTTATTTGATATGAATTTATTATTTGAAAGTTATGTTCTTAGGTATTTAAAAAAAGTACTTGTTCATAATAATGTTAAAGGACAAGATAAAACTCACCATTTAGCATATTTAGATGGAAAAACTGCAAAATTCCTGTTAAAGCCTGATATTGTAATAGATAATGGAAATATTATAGCAGATACAAAATGGAAAATACTAAGTGAGGATAAAACTCATCAAGGTATATCCCAGGGAGATATGTATCAATTATATGCTTATGGAACAAAATACAAAAAGTGTAATTATATGTACCTGATATATCCGAAAGATTCAAATATTGATGGAAACTCTTATAATTACTTTAATTCAAAAGATGAACAAAGATTAAAAGATGAGTTACATTTAAATATATTGTTTTTTGATGTTCAAAAATGCGAGTTTATTATGAATAAAGATTACGAACTTTATAGATTGATGGATGATTGCTCTGATTCTAGTAATTATGAAAATAATTCAAATGTATTCTGAGTTAAAATAAATCTAATAAGGAAATTGTTGTACTTATCTTGGAGGCATTAATACACGGTGTCTAAATACATCCCATAATAACAGATCCAGCGAATGTCAGATATTGGACATCTAAACTTCCATATAAAACCCTCCCCTTATCATCATCTTTAGTATTAATCATTTTCTGTAAACTCTTCAATATTCTTTACTTACAAGCCCAAGGACTTTTGTTACATAAAATATCTAACTTATCTTGAGCTATAAGTTGTCCACTTCTTGCAGCCTTCATTAGCTTACTAAATGCTTTTAGTTTGTCAACTTGAATGTACTCTGTTCCTTCCATGAAAACTAACCCAGAATAGTAATAATTGTTGTAGTCTACTAACTTCATAGATGATGCTATATGTCCTCTTAAACTGGCTGCCATCCAAAACTTATAAGCTTTAAGGCTTTTATCTCCAAGTTCATGGGCAGCAATATTCCCCAATGCAAATAATGAACTTTTACTTATGAATGAATCACTAGTGACTTTTCTATTGTATTTTTTCGCTTTAGTAGTGTCTTTTTCTACACCAAGTCCTGATTCATATAAATATTCCAAATAATAGCTTGCTGAGATAGAGTCAATTTTTGCTTTATTAAAATAATCATAAGCTTTTTTATAATCTTTTTTTGTTCCTTCCCCATTGAAATACATTGTCCCAACTTTCAGATGAAATTCAGTATTCTTCCAATTAGAATTTGAAGCTTTGATAAACCACTCTAATGCCTTGGAATATTCTCTTTTATCATAATATATTTCTCCAATCTTAAACTGGGACCTATCATAATATTTAGTTGGTGTCATTAAAAACCATTTTAAAGCCTCATCTAAATTTTTCTTTACATGTTTACCATTGTAAGAGCGTAGACCACGTACAAATTGTGATTTGTAATGGCCTAATAATGCACTCTTTTCATAATACTTTATTGCCTTAGATGCGTCTTTTTCTACTCCTAAACCTTTATCATACACATATCCTAATGCACCTAATGAAATTGGACTCTCTTTTTTTGATGGATGAGTTAATAACTTTACTAATAAATCATAGCTTTTATTACGAAGATATTCATCCATTACTATTTCTATTGCCTTTTCATTATTGTTAGTTGCCGATTGCAAGACCCAGTCTAGGGCAGTTTTCTTGTCTTTTTTGACACCAAAACCTCTATAGTAAAACTTCCCCAAGTCAAGTTGAAATTTGGCATCACCATTAAGGGCTTTTTCTTTTGCTTCTTTAAAAATTAGTTTTTTGTCGAGAGTATTATTTCTATCAACCTCCATCAATAGAATTTTATTGCTATATGACAACTCATTTACATCTGAGTGTGTTAGAATCCTTTTTGTTTCTTCTATAAGTTCTTTTGCTTTAACTCTATCCTTCTTAACTCCAACGCCTTCCTTGTATAACGCACTCAGTAAATATTTGGATTCTGCATTGTTTTCGAGTGATTTTTTATGTAAGATTTCTGATGCTTTATCATATTCAAAAGTATGTAAAAACTTACGTGCCTTTTCAATATCATTGAATGAGTTAGCCCATACTAATGTTTGCAATAAAAAGATTGCACTGAAAATTAATAATGTTTTTGTATTGAGAAGAAGTTTCATTTCTATCCTAGTTTTTAAAAGTAGTAAAGTATATCAACATAAACGTAATAAATTTATTAAGGTTAAATTAAGAAAAACACTATTTTGTGACAATTATTTTCTATTATATAAATACCTAAATAAAATATCAAACAGTTTCTTTCCAGTTTGCAAAGTCTTTTGCAGACTGTCTCTTCTTTCTGTTAATGCATAATACCTTAGTCTTCTATATGCTACATCAGGTTCTATTCTCCCTTTAGCTTCTAAATACTTCAGCATAACGCATATCATTTTTGCTGTTTTATTTTTGTAGGTTCTTGATTTGAATTTTCTATCCATAGCATAGTTAAGCTGACTCACAAGGCTATCATTAATAAGATAGTCATATTGCCTATGGTCATCACTTTCTAATACAACTAGCTCACCATATTCGCCAAAAAGTTCACCTCTTATTAAATGATTGCGACAAACATGACATAACTGCTGTTTGAAGTACTTTAACTCTCTACCGCATACATTGCAAAACCCAGTACCTGAATAACTTATACCTTGTTGCTTATAAGGGTTGATTCTATCATGCTCTCTTTTGTTAAGATGAATGTAGTTAGGGTCTTTAAATACGGGGGCGTAGTAAATCATGTTTCATTCCTTTGTATTTATATTGAATTTGCCGTGGTGGTGCAACCACCAACGGCATAATAACTCTAAGAGTTATAAGAGAATTATAAATGCCCTTCTGTATGGGACTTTAACAAGGGTCTTAGCGCCTAGTTTTGTATATTAAAAACAGAGTTTTGTATGCTTAGAACCAAGTTTTGTATATTAACTCTTTCTCCACGTTATTTCGCCATTAAAGCGTTCCATTCTATAGATTGAATACCCTTGTCTTTCAACAGCTTTAATAGCTCTACGTATAATTCTAAGTTGTTCTTTTTCTTCAACTTTTTCAAGGTGTAAAAAGTAAACTGCATCACTGTGTTTAAAATCCTTGGGAGTACTTGGAATATTCCCTCTAATCCCTTGACCTCTAGTTTGTAAAAACTTAGTAAATTCTACGGCAATATCACTTCTTAAAGGTAACGACTTTTCAATATTAATAAATCTAATTGTAGCTTTATAGAAAGCTTCATTTATTTCGTCATTAACTTTGATATGTAAAATGTTTGGATTTGCTTCGTCCACTTTTACACTTGATAATATTGAATAAATTAAATTCGTTTTGCTATTGTTAATTTCAACAGTCATACCAACCATATTTTTAAAACTTTTGAGAATTGCTTTTTTATTTTCAGTACGATTTTTCATACCTCTAAACTTTAAAATTTCACGCATATCAATAGTTATAGGATTATAAGCTTCAGTAGTATCAACTGTTCTTAATTTATCTTTCATTTTTCCTTTAAATAAATGATGTCGTTGTGCATAAAGATTACTCATTGCAAAATCAAACATTTTTCCATCATGTGCATTTACTTTTTTAATTGATGTCACTTTCATATATCCTACACCACTTGAAAGTATTTTAGAAAATGACCAACCCTCATTGTTTGGTTGAGCTTCAAATTTACCTAAAAATAAACTCATTTCTTTAATAACTTTGTGTGGTTGAGGTGAGGTAAACTCTTTAGAGGTTTTCATCAAACATATCTTTTTTATCATCTTCTGCAATTAGTATGATTTCCCTGTTGTACCTATGAGTAGTTCTTGACTTATCTACTAAAAGTTTTACACCCATACTTGGAGATTCAAAATCTATTGGCTGAACTTTATACATTAAGTCACAAGGTTTCTTTTTACCTGACTCATTACCTTCTAGTTTGAAATTAAAATCTTTAGGGCTACCGTATGATTCTTTGTAGTCAAGTTTTGTAGCATGGTCAATAAAAATAATAGTAGCTTTCATTTCTACAATTAATTTACGCAGTAGTTTTACTATGTTAGTAGTTTCCGTTGCATCATTATTGCCTTCTGCAATTAAGTGCGCAAAACTATCAAAAATAAATAATGCACTGCTACAGTCAGCTTTTGTTGTAAGTAATTTTTTTAACTCCTTTAAATCATTAGGAGGTGTAATATAATTAATATTTAAACTCTCACAATGTTCTTTTAATCCTGATGGATTATGTTCAAAATCAAAATAGAATTTGTCTTTATCAATATGTTTAACTAATGATGCAACAGTATATGATTTAAAATAACCAGACGGCGCATAAAATAAATGTAATCCCTTGTCAAATATTAATTTTCTTTCATCTAATGGCTCAAGGTTTGAAGCTTCATAATTTATAGCTACTCCAATATCAAAAAGCATATCTAACGTAATTGGTTCATTTTCATAAATTCTTGGTTTGTCTTCTTCTGGTAATTCACCTAAGTCTTCAAACATATCAGTAATATTTTCTTCCCATACAACAACTGAGTCATTACATACAGAACAATGGCTTTTTATTATACTTACACCTTGATGAAAACGTAAAAAGCCTGAGTCATATCTGTTATCATGTGCATATCCGTGATGACATTGTGTTCTAATTTTGCCATCTTTTGAGCCATTTTTTTTAGCTTCATCAAGTAGAGATTTTATTTCAAACTTCTCAATATCATCACCGTGATTTTCACGCTTTATAATTAGCGCATCAAAGTCTTTTTTTAAGTCTTTATGAACACCAAAAGTCTTATCATTAGATTCACCTAGTTCTGTGATAAACTCAATAGAAGGCTGTAGTGAAATAAAGTCTAATGGCTGACCTTCTAAAACAGTTATTGGACGTTCTTTATTTTCAAAAGCTGGAGCCATATTTTGAGTTGGTACTTTCATTATGAGGTCAAGACCTTTTGCATTAATTTTTAATTTCTCAATAAATCCTAAATATCTTTTTGTAAATTGTTCTAACTCTCCAGTATCATTGACAACAACGGCAACATGAAACTTACTCCATTCATATTTTGAACTTCTTGATTCTGTTATAACTGCTAACGCATTAATTCTTTTTAATGATGAGGTTAGACGCGCTAATGACACATATTCATCATTAATTGCCTTGACTTGTTTATATTTAGGCTTACCATTCTCATCAACTCCATCTTCAATTTTAATTTTATTATCAATATCTATAAAGATAACATTACCTTTGCCAATAACATTGCGTGTGGCTTTTCTATATTCAACCATTTCACCACTTGATGTAGAAGTTTTTTCTTTTCCGTATAAATAACTTGATAAAGAATGAGTGTACATCAATTCACTAAGTTCTTGTAATGAAGTGATAGACATTGGAGCAAAATTTTTATAATAGTTTTTTCCAATAGTTTTGTTATATGGACATGCACTAAATTTTATATTCATAATTGTGCTCCTAGTGATTCCATTTCCTTAATTATCATATCAAGTACATCTTCTTTATTTTTATACATTTTTTGTTTGTAGTAGCTACAATTAACAATATGTTCTACTGAATTATTGTCAACTATATAGATTTCATTATGATGTCTAGTTATTGATATAATCTTATTTATTGGAACAAAAGAGTTTGTCTCGTCAATATATGCTCTAAGTACTAACATAAATATTTACCTCTTTCATTATTCTCTGATAATTGTTTTTCAATCCATATATCAATTTCTTCCGAATCCCAAACTGTGACTCTCATACTTAATTTATGTGGTTTAGGGAATTGATTTAATGCTACATATTTCCATATTGTAGAAACTGCCAAACTTGTGTATTCTGAGACGTGTTTCACTCTCATTATTTTTTTATGGTTCATTTTAGAAACCTTTATTTTGATTTCTAAGCGCTTAGATAGTAATGCAATTGCTAGGATAATTATAGATGAATGAGAAAAAGTAATCTAACCCAAAAAAAGGGCTAGCTCTTGGGAGGTATGTGTTGTTCTAATCTTTCTAAATCGTCAAATTCGAATATGATATTGAAATCTATTTTAGTACGTTCAAATTTTGCAAGAAATTCTTTCTTTTCTATTTCTGTTAAATCTTTACAAGCTTTATATATTAATTCTCTTGGATTCTCTAATGGAAATAGATGTGAGACATCATTGCTTAGTGCAATAAGTTCTTTTGCTTTTTTAAATTTAGACAAATATCTTTTATATCTATCTGTAAAGTGTGCATAGTCATCTATCAAGTCGGCACCTTTATCCTTTAATTTTTCAATAGTTTCTTCAATGTATTTAATGTCCATTTTGATACCCCTCTAACAAGTCTGAATACCATTGCATCATCTCTGTACGCTCTTCTAAATAAACGGCTCTATTGTATGCTTGTGATACTTCTGTTCCAACTGAGTGGGCAAGTTGAGTTTCAATAACTTCGTGTGTATACTTGTTTTTTTCATGTGCTATTGTTGAAAAGATACCTCTAAACGAATGTGCAACAATCTCATCCTTTGTATAACCTAATCTTCGTAATGCACCAACTAACGCTGCATCACTAAGTTTTGAATCTTTCCCTCTTGGGGATGGGAAAACTAAAGTTGTATTTGGACTCTCTTTTTTAGCTTCTGTTAGAATATTAATTGCTTGAATTGAAAGGGGCACTATTAACTCTTTTTTTGTTTTCGTTTCACTTGCTGGAATCACCCATTGTCTCTTATCTTCCAAATCTATCTGCTCCCACCTAGCGTGACGAATATTGTGAGGTCGAACAAACACATTAGCAATCATCTTAAGGGCTAATTTAGTGCTTAAGTGACCTTTATACCCATCTATCGCCTCTAGTAATAAACCGAGCTCTTTTGCATCTGTTATGATAGGGTAGTGTGCTTTTTTCCGTTTGCCCAGTATGTCTTTTAGTGCAATGTCTTTTGTTGGATTTCGGTGTATCTCTTCAGGATAATTAGCCATACAAACTTGAAAAACTCTGGAAATTGAGCTAAACATCTTTTTTGCAGATTCTTTCACTCCTCGTTCATTCATCACATGAAGTATCTGAATAATATGTTTAGGCTCAATCTCATTAATGGGCATAATGCCAATTACTGGGAATACGTCTTTTTTCCAACCTTTTTCGCTTCTATCAAGATGTGTTTGACTTACTTCATCTGCCACTTTATCAAGATAATATTCTGTCCACTCTTCAAATGTTTCATATTTAGATTTAGAAGTCTTAGCTTTTCCCTTTGATGGGAATGGGTCAATCTTTTTAGCTACATCTTTTCTAGCATCATCCCTCTTCTCTCTTGCATCTTTTAATGGAGTATCAGGATATGTACCAAGAGATACTTTTTTAGCTTTACCATCGAACTTGTATCTGAATCGCCACCATCTACCGCCTTGTGGTGAAACTTCTAATGACATACCTCCTCCATCATTAATGGTGTATGTTTTGTCTTTTGGTTTTGCATTTTTGATTTTATTATCTGATAGTAAATTAATAGCCATAATGTACAACTCCATGTTAGTATAGGAGTATTATAACAGGTGTACACTTAGTTGTACAAGTAAATAGTGTACAGATATGTATATGGATGTATAAATATAGACAAACACTTTTGATTGTGTTTCCTATATAATAGGTCTTTGTTCCTATTTTAGTAGTAAGTATTGGTGGAGATGTGGAGAATTGAACTCCAGTCTTAAAACAGCTCCTATCAGCGTCTACATGTTTAGTAAAAGATTGA
>CAJXWI010000033.1 GCA_913062735.1 uncultured Arcobacter sp. | reverse complement strand
AAGATGATTTTTAACTTTTAAGAATAAGTGACAAAAAAATACTAGTATAAAAATAAGGACTACTGTGAATATTATAAACTTTGAGAATGTAAATATTGGCTATGATTATAGGTATTTGATTTTAAAAAATTTAAATTTAAAAATACAAGAGGGCGAACATTGGGTTATTTTAGGTGGTAATGGCTCCGGAAAAACAACCTTACTAAAACTTATGTCCAATGACTTATATCCCAATACTTACACCGCATTTAAAAAAGAGGTTTTTGATCAAGAGCGTTGGGAAATCAGTAAATTAAAAAATCATTTAGGTATTGTTTCTAGTAATTTACAAAATGAATTTATATTCAATGCGAGGAATTCAAGTGCTTTTGAAATTATAATGTCTGGTTTTTATTCAAGTTTGGGAAAAATGCTTCATCATGTATACACAAAAGAACAAATAAAAAAAACAAATAATATTTTAGAAGAATTATCCATTGAAAATTTGAAGAATAAAAAAGCCTACGAAATGTCAACGGGAGAATTACGTAAGTGTTTAATAGCAAGAGCGTTAATTCATCAACCAAAAGCATTAATACTAGATGAACCAAGTACGGGCTTGGATATAAAAGCACAGCATGAGTTTACGAAGCTTTTACGAAAATTAAGTAAAAAACTAAGCATAATTATTATTACGCATCATTTAGAAGAAATATTTGAAGAAATTACACATGTGGCACTCTTAGCTGATAATCAAATCTATAAACAAGGAAAAAAAGAAGACTTACTTAACTCTAGTAATATCTCAAAAGTATTTGATATGAAACTTGAACTAGAAAAAAACAAACAAAGATACTTTATTAAAAGTATCTTATGATCTTTTTTTTATTTGCTGTAATAACAGGCCCATAATAATTAAACACAGTCCTATAACAGTTGAGAAAAGAATTTTTTCATCTAATATCAGGTAAATAAGAATTAATGAGACAAAAGGCGCAATGAAGATTAAATTAGCAATTTTTGACGTTGAGATTGTTTCTTTCATCGCTTTTAACCAAAATAAAAACGTTATACTCATTTCAAATAATCCTACGTAAAAAGCGCCAAGAAAACCTTTTATAGGAGGAAGTATAAAACCCTCATCAAAATAAACATAAAGTAAAATAAAAGGAAAAGAGAGTAAAAAGTTACAAAACAGCCCTACAACGGGGTCTACTGTAATTTTTGTATTATAAATCCAATACAAGGCCCAAAATACGGTTGAACTTAAAGCCAAAATTATTCCCAGTGTAGAGCTAAACTCCAAAGAAAAAGGGCTTCCTTTTGTAGCAATAACCAAAACCCCAAAATAACAAATAACTCCTGCTATAAAATCTCTTAAATGTAATTTCTGTTTTAATAAGGGAATAGATAAATAACTTAAGGTTAGTGCCCATGTATAGTTTATGGTTTGTGCTTCTTGCACAGGCAATAAATCATAGGCTTTGAATAATACAAGGTAAAACAAAAATGGGTTTAAAATAGCCAAAAATACTATCATCCAAAAATTATCTTTAATATGCATAAGTATTAGAGCTGTTTTCTTTTGATATATTAATATTGAAAACAAAGTAAAAATAGAGCACAGTACTGCATAGAACAGTAGTTGTGATGGATTTAAATACTCCAGAGATATTTTAAATGCACTTGCTACTGTTGACCATAAAAACACTGCTATTAGCGCATAAACGTACGCAAAACGTTGACTTTTCATATATTACCTTTTGAAGTTTTAAATTATTTCAGAATACTTTAAGTTAAAAGTAAAAATCAATATGATATACTTCTGATATATCAGTTGATATATCAGACATATATTACATCCGATATATTATTACTATATTAATTAAAGACAAATAAATTGATACGGGTTAAAAAAGAGACCAACATTACCAACACTATAATAAATAACAAAAACAAAAGGATTTAATTTGAGTATACATGGCAAAAACTTTATTGGAAATGAATTATCAGCTACAGGTGATAAAAGTAATAAAATATATGATATTAACAGTAATGACGCATTAGAAGGTGATTTTATTCATGCAACTAAAGATGAAGTTTCAAAAGCTTTAGATTTAGCTTCAAGTGCATTTGTCGTGTATAAACAAAAATCGCAAATTGAACGAGCCGTTTTTTTAGAAACAATTATTGAAGAAATAATGAATTTAGGAGATGAGTTAATACTTAGAGTAATGAGAGAATCAAACCTTCCAAGACCAAGACTTGAAGGAGAGAGAGGTCGTACTATAGGACAGCTTAAAATGTTCGCAAATTTATTAAGAGAGGGTTCTTGGGTTGAGGCTACAATAGATACAGCCTTACCAAATAGAACTCCACTTCCAAGAAATGATTTAAGAAAAATGCTCAGACCCCTAGGAATTGTATCTGTTTTTGAAGCAAGTAACTTTCCTTTAGCTTTCTCTTGTGCAGGT
The DNA here is from genome assembly GCA_913062735.1 of uncultured Arcobacter sp. The sequence continues at coordinate 8,537 of CAJXWI010000033.1, read as the reverse complement.
GGTGATACCGCTTCTGCATTAGCAGCAGGTTGTCCTGTTATTGTAAAAGCACACAGCTCACATTCTGGAACATCAGAATTAGTGGCATCTGCAATTATTAAAGCAGTTAAAAAATGTAATATGCCTTCTGGAACTTTTTCTATGGTTCATGGCTCTGGTAGAGTTGTAGGTCAACAAATTGTAATGCATGATGCTGTGTGTGCAGTTGGTTTTACAGGTTCTACGTATGCAGGTATGGAATTATTTAAACTTGCAAATACAAGAAAACATCCCATTCCTGTTTTTGCTGAAATGGGAAGTATTAATCCTTGTTTATTTTTGCCTTCATCTCTAAATGATACTAAAAAACTTGCAGCATCTTATGCTTTTTCTATTACTTTAGGTGCGGGACAGTTTTGTACAAACCCTGGATTAATTATTGCTTTAAAAGATGAAAAATTAGAAAACTTTAAAAAAGATTTGGCGCAAGAAATAGCAAAAGTAAAACCAGCAACAATGCTTTCAAAATCTATTGCAAGTGCTTATAAAGAAAATAAAGATAAAGCTATTGCCCAACATGGAACAACAGTTATTGCACAAGCTTTAGAAGATGGCATGATTAGTGAAGGAAAAGCTATTGTTGCAAATGTAGATGCAAAAGAATTTATAAAAAATCCTGCATTACAAGAAGAAGTATTTGGTCCTTATTCGCTTTTAGTTGAGTGTGAGAATAAAGAAGAGTTAATGTTAGTTATATCTTCTTTAGAAGGACAATTAACTGCAACTGTTATGGGAGAAGATCATGAAATGCCAGAATTTGCGTCTCATGTTTACGCCTTAGAGAATAAAGTAGGAAGAATATTATTTAATTCTGTTCCCACAGGTGTTGAAGTATGTCATTCAATGCAACACGGAGGTCCTTTTCCAGCTGCAACTGATGCAAGATTTACCTCTGTTGGAACAGGAGCTATTAAAAGATTTGTAAGACCTGTTTGTTTTCAAGATTGTCCAACTTCTCTTTTACCTCTAGAATTAAGAGATGAAAATGAATTGAAAATCTTAAGAATGGTAGATGATTCTTATTCAAATGATAGTCTGTGAGATTTTATACTAAAGAAGAAATAGATGGTGTTTTAAACTATCCTTCTTTAATAGAAGCACTAAAGGGTGCTTTTATTTCTGAAAGTGTGGTTCCTCCAAGACATCATCATGATTTTAAAAACCCAAAAGAGGGCATTGACTCTACCCTTTTATTAATGCCTGCATGGAAAGAAAGTGAAAGCTTAGGGGTAAAAATCGTAACCGTTAGTCCCAATAATGCAAAATACGATATGCCTTCAATTCAAGGAATTTATCTTTTATTTAATGCACGAAATGGTGCACTTGATGCTCTTTTAGATGGAAAAGCCTTGACTGCTAAACGAACAGCTGCTTCTTCTGCTTTAGGCTCTTCTTTTTTATCTAGAAAAGATTCTTCTTCTTTGTTAATGATAGGTACGGGTGCTTTAAGTATTGAATTAATACGTGCACATGCAAGTGTTAGACCTATTAAAGATGTTTTTGTTTGGGGAAGAGATATTAACAAAGCAAAAAAAATAGCAAGTGAATTAAAAAGTGAATTTAATATTACAGCCGTTGAAACTATTTTAGAAGTTATCTCAACAGTAGATATTGTTTCTTGTGCGACCTTAAGTAAAACAGCTCTTGTTTTAGGTGAGAATTTAGTTGAGGGACAACATATAGATTTAGTTGGAGCTTATAAACCTGATATGAGAGAAGCAAATGATACTTTAATTAAAAAAGTTGATATTTTTATAGATACTGCGATGGCTTTAAAAGAAACGGGTGATCTTAAAATTCCTTTAGAGCAAGGTACTATTAATAAAAATGACATAGAAGCTGATTTATTTGACTTAAGCAGAAAAAAACACTTAGGTAGAAAGAATAATAAACAAATTACTTTATTTAAATCTGTTGGCCATGCGCTGGAAGATTTAGCAGCAGCAACATTAGTAAAAGAAACATTAAAAATATAAATATTATAAATTATGTAGGAGAAACTATGTCTTGTAAAACATTTTTTTGTGTAGATGCACATACTTGTGGAAACCCTGTTAGAGTTATTTTAGGAGGAGCACCTTTGTTAAAGGGCGCTAATATGAGTGAAAAAAGACAGCACTTTTTAAAAGAATTTGATTGGATTAGAACAGGACTTATGTTTGAACCCCGTGGTCATGACATGATGAGTGGAACAATAATATTTGAGCCAAGTAGCGATGCTTATGATGTATCTATTTTATTTATTGAAACAAGTGGTTGTTTGCCTATGTGTGGACATGGAACTATTGGAACAGTAACTGTATTAATTGAAAAAGAAGTCGTAATTCCAAAAACTCCTGGAATATTAAGAATTGAAACGCCTGCTGGTTTGGTTGTAGCTACTTATGAAAAAGACGAAAGAAACAGAGTTAAATCTGTAAAAATTGTAAATGTTGCTTCTTTTTTACATTCAAAAGATTTAAATATTGATTGTGATGAATTAGGAACACTTTCTTTTGATGTCTCTTATGGTGGTAATTTTTATGCCATTATTGAACCTCAGAAGAATTTTTCTGGAATAGAAAACTTTACTGCGGGAGAGTTAATCTCTATTAGTAAAAAACTAAGAGATAAAATAAATGAAAAATATACTTTTATTCATCCTTTAAATGAAACCATTAATGGCTTATCTCATCTTGAATGGACAGGAAAAACACTGAATCCTTCTTCAAGTGCACGAAATGCTGTTTTTTATGGAGACAAAGCTATCGATAGATCTCCTTGTGGAACAGGAACATCTGCTCGTATGGCACAGTTATATGCACGAGGCGAATTAAAACAAGGCGATGATTTTATACATGAAAGTTTTATTGGGTCTAAATTTATTGGTCGTATTAAAGAAGAAATAAAATTAGGCGAATTTAATGCAATTATTCCTTCTGTTGAAGGATGGGCAAAAATCACAGGTTTAAATACCATTACGATTGATGATGATGATCCTTATGCTCACGGTTTTGTGGTAATTTAAGATGAGCAGTATTGTAATTGTAGGGGCTGGAATTTCTGGACTTTGTTGTGCATATTATTTGCATAAGAGTGGTCATGATGTTAGTATTTATGAGAGTTCTAAAACTGGACATGAATGTTCATATGGAAATGCAGGGCTTATTGTTCCTAGTCATTTTGAAACATTAGCCAATCCTGGAATTTTAAAAAAAGGATTTAAATGAATGTTAAATCCTAATTCTCCATTTTTTTTAAAACCCCGTTTTGATATGGACTTAATTAAATGGTTAATTAAGTTTAATATGTTTTGCAGTAAAAAACATGTCAATGAGAATAAATATTTTTTGCGAGATATAAATTTATATTCTTTATCTTTGTATAAAGATTTGCAAAAATCAGAAGACTTAGAATTTTCTTTAAAACAAAATGGCTTATTAATGTTATGTCAAGAAGAAAAAACACTAGAAGAAGAAAAAAAGCTTGTACATGAAGCACAAGAACTTTCATTAGATGCCAAAATTTTAAGTATGGATGAGATAAAAAAGCTTGAAGCTAATGTTTCTTTTAATGCCTTAGGTGCTAGTTATTTTAAAAATGATGCCATTTTACAACCTTATGATTTTATGATGAGTATTAAAAAATATCTGCAAGATAATAATGTAAAAATACATGAAAACTGTGAAATTGAAGATGTCATTATTCAAAACAATAAAATTGTCTCTATCTCATCCAAAAACGACTCTATTAGCGCAGATAATTTTGTTTTTACAGCGGGTATTTCTACTTACAAATTTGCAAAAAAACTTAATTTAAATTTGAGCATGGAAGCAGGAAAAGGGTTTTCATTTAAAGTTGATAAAAAACCTTCTTTGGATTTTACAACCCCTTTAATTTTGGCTGAACAAAAAGTAGCAGTGAGCCCTTATGATTCTTACGTAAGATTTGGGGGAACTATGATGTTATCAGGGCAAGATTTGTCTTTAAATGAAAGAAGAATTAATAATATCACAAAAGCTGCAAATTCTTATATTAATAATTTAGATATTAAAAAAGAAGACAGAACAGATTTATGGGCAGGATTAAGACCTTGTTCTCCTGATGGTTTACCTTTTATTGGAAAAGATAAAAGCATCAAGAATCTTTTTGTAGCAACTGGGCATGCAATGATGGGTGTTTCATTAGGCCCAGCAACAGGAAAAATCATTTGTGATTTAGTTAATAATTCACAATGTGATTTAGATATATCCAAAATGGATATCAACAGATTTTAATCTTAAAATAAAGGAGATGGGACTACACCGTAGAATTAGGACTAAACAAATTACACAAAAAAAGGAAAAATTATGAATATAGTAAAAAAATTGGCGTTTTTAGCAGTATCGGTTTTGGCATTTGGGGCTACAAGTGCAAGTGCAGACAAGTTAGATAAAATTCTTTCTAAGGGTAAAATTAGATGTGGAGTTGTTCTTGATTTCCCACCAATGGGATACAGAGATGCAAAAAATAATCCAGCAGGTTTTGATGTTGAATATTGTAAAGATTTAGCAAAAGCTTTAGGTGTTAAATTAGAGCTTAAATCTATGTCATTTGCACAAAGATTACCAGCATTAAATGCAGGAAAAGTAGATGTTGTAATTGGATCAACTTCTGATACATTACAAAGAGCTAAATCAGCTGGTTTTACAATGCCTTATTTTGTATTTAAATTACAAGCTATGGTTAAAAAAGATTCTGGAATTAAAGAATTTAAAGACTTAAAAGGTAAAAAAGTAACTGCTGCTTTAAGTACAACTCCTGAAACAGAATTCTTAAAAAATTCTAAAGCAAATGGTTGGAGTGCATCAAACTATTTTTCTTCTAAAAAAGAAAGCGATACTCACTTGGCACTTTTACAAGGTAAAGCTGACGCAATTATTACTACTGATACTACAATTGTTGAACTATTAAAACTTCCTAAGTATAAAGATTATAAAGCGGGTCCTTTTGTTCCTGGATTTGATGATTTTGTTTCAATTATTGTAAAAAGAACAGAATACGGAATGATTAATTATATGAATTTATTTATTCACCAACAAGTACGATCTGGAAGATATAAAGAACTAAATAAAATGTTTTACGGAAATAGTCCTGTTAGAAAATTAACTGTTGATGGTATTTATTACTAAAAATTAAGAGCTTTTGCTCTTGATTTTTAGAAAAAGAAGGATTAGTAATGTTTGATTTTGATTATACATTTCACTGGATAACCGTCTGGAACGTTTTTCCTGAGATGTTAAGTGCTGCAATGGTTACAATAGAAGTTGCAGTTACATCTATGATTGTTGGTTTATTTTTCGCTGTTTTTTTATCCCTAGGAAAAGACAGTTCAAATGAATTATTTAGAACACCCAGTATTATTTGGATTGAAATTGCAAGAAATACACCTGCCTTGTTTCAAATCTATATGGCATATTTTGGTTTAGGGGCATTTGGTATTCATTTAAGTCCTTATTTGGCGGTAATGATTGCGCTTATTTTTAATAACGCAGGTTATTTAGCTGAAACATTAAGAGGAGGGTTTGCATCAATACCACATACTCAATTGGCATCATCAAGGTCTTTAGGAATGACTGCTTTTCAAGCCTATAGACATATCATTTTACCTCAAGTTTTTAAAGTGGTATACCATCCAATGACAAATCAAATGATTTGGTCAATATTAATGACATCTTTAGGTACCTTAGTTGGAATGTTAGAGCTTACAGGTAAAACAGATCAACTACAATCTCTGTCTTTTAGAACCTTTGAGTTTTATTTAGTAGCAGCAGTAATGTATTTTGTTATTGCAAAAGGTACACTTCTTTTAGCAAAACTTTTGGCATATAAAATATTTAAAGGAGATGCATAATGAAAAATAAACAAATTAAATATCTTATTTATGCATTGATTTTTATATATGCAGTTTACCAAACCATTGTATCTGTAAAAGCATCATCTTTGACATACTACGATTTGGAATTTTTATTAGAAGGTTTAGAGAGAACGGTTTATATTTCTGTTGTTTCGATTGCTATTGGAACATTTTTTGGACTAATATTTGGTTGGATGAAAGTAAGTATGGGAACCTTTGGGAATATAATTTTAAGTGGATTTTTGGATATTTTACGTTCAGTTCCCTTAATTATTCAGCTTATATTATTCTACGCATTTATGGGAATTTTAGAAATTGATATTTCAATTTTTTGGGTAGGTGCTATTATCTTATCTGCGTATACTTCTGCTTTTGTAACAGAAGTTGTACGTGCTGGAATTGAAAGTGTACCTTTAACAACAAGAAGAGCAGCAAGATCTTTAGGAATGACGTATTGGCAAGATTATAGATATATAGTTTTTCCTTTAGGATTAAGAGCTGTTTTCCCTTCGTGGATATCAATTGTTTTATCTGTTATTAAAGATTCAGCCTTAGTATCTGTTATTGGATACTTAGAATTGTTAAAAACTACAGAAGAATTAATAGCAAAAACAAATGAAGCACTGTTATTATTATTAGGGATTGGTTTGTTTTATTTTATTATTTCATATCCAATTTCATTGTATGCAGCTAAGTTAGAAAGGAAATTAAAAGTATGATTGAATTAAAGAATGTACATAAATCTTATGGAGATTTAGAAGTGTTAAAAGGTATTGACTTAAGGGTTAATAAAGGAGAAGTTCTCTCAGTTATTGGGGGGTCTGGTTCTGGAAAATCAACCATGCTTTATTGTATTAATGCAATTGAAAACATTCAAAAAGGTGAAGTTATTGTGGATGGAACTTCTGTGCATGATGAAAATATTAATATTAATATATTAAGACAAAAGATTGGAATGGTTTTTCAGCAATGGAACTCCTTCCCTCATTTAACTGTTTTAGAAAATGCAGCACTTTCACCTCAAATTGTATTGGGAAAAAGCAAGAGTGAAGCAGAAAAAATTGCTAAAGAGCATCTTGATCATGTTGGCTTAGGAGATAAGTTTAATGTTTACCCTGGTCGTATGTCAGGTGGGCAACAACAGCGTCTTGCAATTGCACGTGCATTAGCGATGGAGCCTGAATACATGCTCTTTGATGAAATTACTTCTGCTTTGGATCCTGAATTAGTTGGAGAAGTATTAGATACCTTAAGACTTTTAAGAAAAGAAGGAATGACAATGATATGTGTTACTCATGAAATTGCCTTTGCAAGAGAAGTATCAGATAATGTTGCCTTTTTTCATAAGGGTGTTATTGAAGAGTTTGGACCTCCTTCACAGGTTATTTCAAACCCACAAAAAGAAAGAACACAACAATTCTTATCAAAAGTTCTACAATAATATTTATCATATTTATATGAAACACTTTGTTTCATATAAATATAGCTCATCTTTTTTAAAAAAAGATGAGCTATATTTATAAGTAAACTATATTTATACCAAGGAATGTTATGAAAATTACAAATATTTTAGTTTATCAAGTTGACTTACCTTTAGTTGAAGGTAGATACTCTTGGGCTAGTGGTAAGTATGTTGATGTTTTTGATTCAACAATTGTATGTATTCAAACGGATACCGTTCATGAAGGATGGGGAGAAAATTGCCCTTTAGGACCTTTTTATTTACCCGCACATGCAAAAGGTTGTAGAGCCGCTATTGAAGAAATTGCACCTCATTTAATTGGACTTGATCCAAGTAACTATGGACTTATAAATAAAGTAATGGATAAAGCATTGATAGGACATAATTATGCTAAATCAGCTCTTGATATGGCGTGTTGGGATTTATTAGGAAAAAAAGCAGGACTGTCTGTATGTGATTTAATGGGTGGAAAACATGGAGAAGAAATTGAACTTTATCGTGCAATTTCACAAGAAAGTCCAGAAGCAATGGCAGCAAAAGTATCTGGTTATAGAGCAGAAGGTTACAGAAAATTTCAACTAAAAGTTGGAGGAGATCCACTTGATGATATTAAAAGAATTAAAGCTGTTTCAGAAGTTTTAAAAGAGGGTGAAACGCTTGTAGCTGATGCTAATACTGGTTGGAAAGCGCATGAAGCAATACGTGTTGTTAATGCAGTAAAAGACATTGATGTTTATATCGAACAACCTTGTTTAACGTATGAAGAATCAATACGAATTAGAAACAATACTACCTTACCTTTTATATTAGATGAAAATATTAATGATATGAATACTTTGTTGCGTGCTGAAAATGACAGAGCAATGGATTGTATTAATCTTAAAATTTCAAAAGTTGGGGGTCTTACTAAAGCTAAACAAATAAGAGATTTATGTGTTAACTTAGGATTGCCTATGACTATTGAAGATTCTTGGGGTGGAGATATCGTAACTGCTGCTATTTCGCATTTAGCGCACAGTACGCCTGAAAGATTTAGATTTTCTTCAACAGATTTTAATTCTTATACCCCTATAACTTTTGCAAAAGGTGCGCCTCAAAGAATTAATGGAAAAATGTCTGCCTCTTCTAAAGCTGGACTTGGAATTGAACCCATTATGGATG
>CAJXWI010000032.1 GCA_913062735.1 uncultured Arcobacter sp. | reverse complement strand
ATAAAAGCTAAAACATACTCTATTTTTAAGCGGCCATGTGCACTGTAGAAAATGTTTTAATTTTTAGTCGATATAAATTCTATTGAATGTTTTGTTAAAGCTAAGTTAAATACATAAGTATGAAGCCAAGTTTAATAAAGAATTAATTTAATGAGATTAAATTATACAAAAACGAGTATTTAAATAATTACTTTGCATTAACTAAAATATTATAGTAATTTTGTTAATATTGCAAAAATAAAATTTATTATTTTAAGGATAATCTTGAACTTAAATAAAATTAAAGAATATAAAGCAGATTTGTTATTATTAAGTGTTGCAATATCATGGGGTTTGACATTTTTAATGGTGCAAGATGCTATTAAAAACGTACCTGTTTATGCTTTTTTGTTTTGGCGTTTTTTTATTGCAAGTATTTTGATGTTTCTTATCGCTTATAAACATTACTCAAAAATAAATTTACAATCAATTTTTTATGGTTTTGTATTGGGATGTATTTTGTTTGCTGGTTTTGCAACACAAACCTTTGGTTTACTTTATGTAAAAAGTTCCATAGTCGCATTTATCACCGGCTTTAATGTTGTTTTTGTTCCTTTTTTGGCATTAATACTCTTTAAGCGCAAAATTTATTCAAATGTAGTGATATCAGCTTTTATTGCATTATTAGGACTTTATTTATTAACAATGTCTGGAAGCTTAGAATTTGCGTATGGAGAGATCCTTGTTTTAATTTGTGCGTTGATGTTTGCTTTACATATCGTTTTAACAGGAGAGTTTTCGCATAAAGCAAATGTTTTTATTATTGTATGTTTTCAGTTCCTTACCGTAACTGTTCTTTCAATGTGTTTTTCTCTTGGATTAGAAGAGATGACATTTATTCTTCCTTTAGATGCTACACTCATTAAAGCTGTCTTAATTACCGCTGTATTTGCAACTGTTTATGCATTTTTAATTCAAACCTATATGCAACAATATACTTCCGCTTCAAAAGCTGCAATAATATTTACTATGGAACCTGTGAGTGCTGCATTTTTCGGCGTTTATGTTGGGAATGAATCGTTAAGCTCTTATCAGATTGCAGGAGCTGTTTTAATTATTTTAGCTACCGTTATAAGTGAAATAAAGTTTAGAAAAAAGCTTAAATCTAAGCTCTAAAAGAAACAACTTTATTTCTTCCTGTACCTTTGGCTTCATATAAGGCTTGATCCGCTCTTGCAAGTACGGTATCAATATTTTGATCATTTTTAGTTTTTTTAGCAATTCCATTTGAAATGGTACAGGATACAATGTCTTCTTTGTTTTTATATGACAAGGCTTCGATTTTTTTTCGAATAATATTTACTTTTTCTTCTGCTTTTAAGGCATCAGTAGAAACAAAAAGTAAAGCAAATTCTTCTCCTCCGATTCTTCCAAAAACATCTTCTTTATCAATGGCATCATTAATGGCTGTAGAAACCATTTTTAATATTTCATCTCCTATACTGTGTCCGTAAGTATCATTTAAATTTTTAAATCTATCTATATCCATCATCACTGCATATATATCATTATGTGAGGTTTTAGCAAATAATTCTTTTGATAGTGTAAAAAAGTTTCTTCTGTTATTTATCCCTGTTAATGCATCAGTAGTTGCTAATATTTCAAGTTCTTTTGTTCTTTCTTTTACTTTTAATTCTAAGGAATCGTTCAATTTATGCAATTCATGGTTTTTTTCAAGTAATTGTTTTTTAAGTATTACTGGTTCAATGGATTTAATTAGAGAGTCAATTATTTTGTAAATATCTATGGGTTTCATAATATAAGAATGAACACCCAGTTCTATTGCTTTGATTAAGAATTCAACTTCTTGATGGGCTGTTGTAATAATTAATGGTACATTTGACCTGATTTCATTGATTTTCTCAATCATATCCAAACCATTCATAATGGGCATATTGATATCTGTTAAAATTAAATCAATATGTTCATTTTGAATAAATTTTTCCAAACCCTCTTTTCCATCGGATGCTTTTATGACATTTATTTGTAACATTTCTAAAGTGATAACCGTATTTTCTTGAATGTATTGGTCATCTTCAACATATAAAATCGTTAGATCTTTTAGAATATCTTTAGTCATATGCCTACTTTATAATTAGTTTTAATTATTATATATATTTTTGTTTAACAAATAGATTAAACTAATAATTTATTTTTTTTTTGATAAACTACTTGCATAGATACGAAGGCTTATTATGAAGAAAATATTATTTATTGTACTTATGACTATTGAACTTGTGGCTGTAAAAAACTTTACCTTAGGGGAATCTATAAACGAAGCACTCTTGAATAATAAAAAAAATAATATTTCAAAGCTTGCTTTAGAAATAGCTAAATACCAACATAAACAAGCCCAAAGTGCAAATTATCCAAACCTTAATTTGGAATTAATTGCCAATCGCTCAAAAGTTGATGAAAGCTTTAAAATGTTCGATACCATACAATTTGATGCCTCCGCTCTAGGTGGCGGAATTTTAGATATCCCTCTTGATCTTGATGTGAAAGTAGCAGGTAGAGATAGCCGTTTAGCAAAACTTGAAATGTTGTATCCTTTGTATACGGGTGGAAAAATAACATCAATAATCGAGCAAGCTAATTTAAATAAACTCTTAGCAAAAGAAAATATAAGTAGAGAAAAAATAAATATTATTTTTGATGTTAAACAGTATTTTTATGCTTATAGACTCTCAAGTGAATTATTTGCTTTAGCTAATGATGTTTATTTAAGAATGAAAAACCTAGAGAAATTAACAAAACAGTTTTTAGAAGAAGGCGATTCTTTAAATATTAAAAAAACAGATTATTTGAATATGCAAGTGACTGTTGCTTTAATTGGCTCAAAAGTAACTTCTTTTAAAATAAAAAAAGAACTTTCAAAAGCTGCATTAAAAAATGTAATGGGGATAAAATATGATAAAGATGTTAATTTCATTTATAATAAAAATGATATATCTTATAACAATGAATCCTTAGAAAATATTATTAAAGAAGCCTATCTTAACAATAAGGATTTGAGCAAGATTAATATTGTTTTAGATATTTATGAAGAAAGAATCAAAGAAGCTAAAGCAGAATACTATCCAGATATTGCACTTGTAGCCAATGCTCGAACAGGATATAATTCTTATACCTATAGTAAATTAAATGATAATACGTGGAGTGTAGCTCTTGTGGCTAAACTGCCATTATTTAATGGTTTTTCAACAAAAAATAAAATTAAAGAAAAAGAACTTAGAAAAATTAAAATGCAAGAAAATAAACATTTAGTAAAAGAGGGATTAGCTCTTTTACTTAACAACGAATTTATAAAATCTTCTTATACCTATAAACAAATTCTTTTATTGAAAAATGCGAAAACGATTGCTTCTGCTAACAGAGAGTTGAACGTAAGGGCTTATCGAATTGATGCTGTAACTTCAAAAGAAGTTATTGAGGCTCAATTAAGCAAAGCTTATGTGGAAATTGATTATTTAGTTCATGTTCATGATTATTTACTGTCATTGGCAAAGATTGAACAGTTAATTGGAATAGAGATAAAAAAATAATAAATTTATTTATATTATTTATAAGGAAAATATTTGAAAAGTAGTGTGTTTTTTTTAATCTTTTTACTCTTTGATACTCTTTATGCAAAAAATATTCCTTTTGGACTATTTGCTAAAAATTTTCATGTAACTGAAAAAGAAAGCAGTTTAGCCTTAAAAATTTGGGCAGATAAACTTAATAACATGGATGATTTAGGTATTACAATTAAAGCAAAACTTTATCAAGATGAAGACGAGTTATATTTGGATTTTATTCAAGGGAAGGTATATTTTGTTTCCTTGCCTATTTTAACGTATTTAAAATATAAGAAAAATTTATTAAAACACACTCAACAATTGTATACCTTTTCAATTAGTGAACATAAAACATTTATTACCTATTATTTAATTAAAAATAAAATGGGAAAACTTAATTTAGATGAAAGTTCTATTAAAAATATTTATTTTAAAAAGAATGAAAGTTCTGCTAAATTATGGCTTGATAATTTAATGCTTAAAAAATATAATGTAGGATATAAAAGTGTATTTACAAAAGACTATGATTTAAAAAAACAGTCTTTACTTGTCTATAAAGTTTTTTTTGGAAAAGAAAACTTTGCAGTAGTACCTAAAGGGATTTATGAAACCATTGTAGAAGTCAATCCTCAAATTAAAAAGAATGTGGAGATTATTGAAAAATCAGAAAATATTTTTATTTCAAGTGTTGGTTTAATTCATAAAAGTGTAGAAAAAGAATATAAAGATAAAATTCTTTTATTAACAATGGATGAAAAGTATGAATATTTAAGGAAAGAAGCCTTTGAAATGTCAAAAATAAGAACAATAGAACTAATTGATGAAAAAGATCTAATAGATTTTGAGAACATGTACAAAGCATATACCTTACTTAAATCAAAGGTGAAATAATGGAAAGTTTAGAAAAAAACAAATTATTTTGGAAAGTATTTTCTTTGTTATTTGTAGGGATTATGATAGTAACTTCAATATTCGCAGGATACTTACTCTTACTTCAAAAAAAATCTATTATTGAACTGCTTCATTCTGAGGGGAAAAGCATCTCTCAGTCTATTTCTTTTGTAACTTCAGATGCTTTAATTATAGATGATTCTTCTTATTTAGTGGAGTTTAATTCTGAGTATATTAAAAACAATGATAAGCTTCAAAATATTATTGTTGCTAAACTGGATAAACAGTATTTTAATATTGAAAAAAAATCTTGGTCTTATTTAAATAAAATAGATGCATCCTTGTTACAAATGCAAAAAAATACGGAACGTTATAAAATCATGTATTCTCCTATTTTAAAAAAAAGAGTTTTCCATTATACCTATCCTATTTATTTCTCAGGAGTGCATTGGGGATGGTTACATCTAAGTTTTGATATTAAAGATTATGATAATAAAATCAATGAATTGTATTTATTGTTTGTGTATTTATTCTCTACTTTAATTGTGGCTGCTTTTTTTATCTCTTTTTATATTGCAAACTTATTTGCAAGTCCCATTATTAAACTGAATCAAACAGCAACCTCAATTGCTAATGGAAATTTAAGTGTACGCTCTTTAATTGATCGCAATGATGAAATAGGGGAACTGTCTAATACCTTTAACATTATGGTAAAAAATCTTGAAGAATCGCAATTAAAACTAAGACTTTCTCATGAAGATTTAGAATTAAGAGTACAAAAAAGAACACAAGAAGTGAACAAAGTAAATATAAATTTGGAGTTAAAAACAAAAGAATTAGCAGAGCTTAATAAAAATCTTGATTCAAAAGTAAAAGAAGAGATTTCAAAGCGTCATAAACATGAAAGAATGCTGATTCAGCAGTCAAGGCTAGCAGCAATGGGAGAAATGATTGGAAATATTGCCCATCAGTGGAGGCAGCCTTTAAATGCCTTGGGCCTAATTATTCAAAACATTCATTTCTCTTATAATAATGGAGTGTTAACCAAAGACTTTGTTGATGATTCAATGCATAAAGGTGTACAACTTACAAATATGATGAGTAAAACTATTGATGATTTTAGAAACTTTTTTCAACCCAATAAACAAAAAGAAAAATTTTCTTTAATGGCTACTATTGATACTACTATTGATTTAATTGATGCAGGCTTTAAACATAATAATATAAAAGTAAAAAAGGATATTGGAGATGAAGTTAGTGTGTTAGGTTTTCCAAATGAGTTTGCACAAGCCATGTTAAATATTTTTTCAAATGCGAAAGATGCGTTAATTGAAAATGAAATCAATGAAGGTTTAATAAATATCAAGGTGTATAAAGAAGATATTTTTGGATGTATAAAAATATCAGATAATGCAGGGGGAATTCCTTCTGATATTATTGAGAAAGTATTTGATCCTTATTTTACAACGAAACATCAATATGCGGGTACGGGAATTGGTTTATATATGAGTAAAATTATAATTGAGCAAAATATGCAAGGCTTTTTATCTGCAAGTAATGAAGAAAAAGGTGCAGTATTTTTAATTAAAATACCGCTTTTCAAGGATGAAAGTTTAGCTAGGACTTAAGATAAATGACAGTATTTGAGAAAACAAGTATAAAAAAGATATAATCCCAAGATGAAAAAGATACTAGTAATACTTGATGGGATTGTAGCAAAAAAATTGCTTAATAGAATTATTGAGTCAAATGTAAATGATAATTCTTATGATATTATTTATATCAATGATGTTATTTTAGGTGAACACAGGCCTTCAAATTTTACTTTTTATAAATTTGACCCTACTTCAAAGTCTAAGATATCCATGGTTTTAGATAAAGATATCCATACAGAAGTTCTCATTGCACTTAATTCAAAAGATGAAATGTTAAATGTTATTAAAAATATAAAAGACTCAAAAAGTACTTTACATATGAGTGTTTTAGACTATTGGGGCTTAGAAATTGATGACCCTTATGTAAATGTGCATCAAGGTATTGATGTTTTAGCAAACGGTATGGTTGAAAGACTTCCTAATATTCCAATTTTGGCACAAAATATAGGGCTAAAACAAGGCGAAATAATGGAAATTAGAATTCCATTTGGTTCTGCTTATGCTTTTAGGTATGTAGGTTCCATTGAACAAAAAGATTGGAAAATTTTTGCTTTATATAGAAATGAAGAATTAGTTACAATTAAACCCTCATTGATTTTAAAACCCAATGATACAATTTTGATAATAGGTAAACCTAAGGTTTTAATGCAAGTATACAAAGCTGTTGGTAGAACGCAAGGTCAGTTTCCTCGTCCTTTTGGTACAAATATTTATTTGTATTTGGATTTATACCTTCAAAGTGAAAAAGAAATTGTACTTGCTATAAAAGAAGCAATATATTTAAATAAACGTTTAAAAAATAAAAAATTAATTATAAAAATTACACGACCAACGAATGTTGGTATTATGAATCAAATAAAAGAATTAGTGAAAAGTTTTGAAAAAACGGTTATTATTGATATGGATTATGCAAACAGCACGTTTTCAAAAATTATGAAAAGTGACATTAAAAAATACGATATTGGTGTTTTAATGCTGACTCATAAACTTTTTTTTATTCCTAATTATTTGAATGAATTAGAAGAAATTAAAATACCTATTTTTAAACTAGGTTTAAATGAAATAGCAAGTACTAAAGAAACCTTTGTACTGTTAAATGATACTAAATCTTATGAGCAAATATCCCCCATTGTATTTGATATCTCAGCACAGTTGTCTACAAAAACAAAGATATTTGATATGGATCCCATTGGTTTTGATGATAAGGAAGATAAAAAAAGGCTTTTAGAGCACTTTGAGAATCTGGCTAAAATCTTTAATCAAAGAATAGAAATACAAAGTAAAGATGCGAATCCCATTCAAAAATTAAAAGAACAGAAAAATATTCTACAAATAATGCCTTTTAAAAAAGAGATGTTGAAAAAACGATACTTTTTTGATTTCTTTTATACTAATTCTGATTTAATTTCTTTTGATATGGAACATTTTAATCAGATTTTAATTCCTATTGTAGAAGACGAAGAAGAATAAACTTAAAATAAGGAGAAAAAGTGGTATTTGAAAAGTATCCTTTTGAAAGATTAGCAGAATTATTGCAAGATATAATTCCTAATAAAGACTATAATTTATCGGCATTAACAATAGGGGAACCTCAGTTTGAAACGCCTGCTTTTATTAAAGAAGAGTTGAGCAATACTGCTTGTTTTCTTAAAAAGTACCCAGCATCTGCTGGTTTACCTGTACTTAAAGAAGCAATGATATCTTTTGTAAAAACGCGTTTTGATGTAAGCTTAAAAAAAGAAGAAATCATACCTACTTTAGGTACGAGAGAAGTTTTATTTAATTTTCCTCAGTTTTTATTATTTGATATAAAAGATCCTGTTATTGCATTTCCTAATCCTTTTTATCAAATTTATGAAGGTGCAAGTATTGTTACTAAATCAAAAATAATTCATATGAATCTTACTTCTTCTAATAATTTTCAAGCCTTTTTAAGTAAAGAAGAAATGAAAGAATGTGATTTGGTTATTTTGAACTACCCTTCTAATCCTACTGCTTCAACTATTTGTATGAAGGATTTAAGTACATGGGTAAAGTATGCTTTAGAATATGATTTTGTTTTATTAAATGATGAATGTTACTCAGAAATTTATTTTGATGAAAACAAAAGACCTATTTCTTTATTAGAAGCTTCTATTGCAGCTTCTAATCCAAGTTTTAAAAATATTTTGGTTTTAAATTCCATTTCAAAAAGAAGCTCAGCTCCTGGCTTACGTTCTGGTTTTATAGCTGGAGATAAAGATATATTAAAAGAGTATATGAAATATAGAACGTATGTGGGGTGTGCAGCTCCTGTACCTATTCAAATGGCTGCAAGTAAAGCCTGGAGTGATGAAAAACATGTTCAAGAATTTAGAGCTATTTATAGAGAAAATTTTATTTTAGCAAAAGAAATATTGGGTATAAAAATATCAGAGGCGACTTTTTATATTTGGCTAGAAGTTAAAGATGAATTAGAATTTACAAAAGAATTGTACAAACAAAAGCATATTAAAGTATTGCCAGGAACGTTCTTAGGAAGAAATGGTATTGGTAAGGGTTATGTTCGTATTGCATTAGTAGAGAACGTTGAAAAAACAAAAGAAGTATTATTACGATTAAAGGATTTTATAAATGAATCAAAGTGAATTAAACGAAGCAAGAAGTAATCCAGAATTTTTAGAATATTTGGAAAAAACAAGAGTAGATGCCATTGAAAGCAAAAATATTGAAGCCTTATATGAAGTGCTTGATACTATGTTAATATTGGATTTAGATGAAGAAAAAATAAATAGTATTTACCAACATATTTTAACTATTTCCTTTGATGAGGTACAAACGATTATTGATGCAGGGAAAAAACTTTCATTAGAAAACCATGAATTATACTTAGTACGTTCTTTTTATGAGCATGCTATTGAGAAGTGGTCAAATGATCAATTTGATGCAGCGAAAGAATTGCTTTTTGTATTATGTAATATTATTGAAGATGAAACCTTGCAAAAATCTATTAATGTTCACTTAATCTCAATTGCCACAGAAACCACTCTAGACGTTTTTTATAAAGAAAAAGTTGACACATCAAATGTATCAACCCAAGAAAAGTATGCGTATTTTATAGATGAATTTACTTTTAATATTGATGATTATTTAAAAGAAAATACTGTACTTTTAGAAAAAGAATATGCTTCTTTAAAACATTTGTTGGATTAATATGAAAATACATTTTATTGGAATAGGGGGAATTGGACTTTCTGCTTTGGCACGTTTTTTACATCACAATGGTCATGAAGTCTGTGGGTCTGATATGAAAGATTCTCCCATTACACAAGAATTAAAAAAAGAAGGAATTAATGTTGTTTTTCCACAAAGTGCCAAAAATATAGATAAGCCAGATATTGTTATTTACTCTGCTGCTGTAAGTGATGAAAACCCTGAATTAATTGAATCAAGAATTAGACAAATTAGAACACTTTCAAGAAAAGAAGCACTGCCTTTGATTTTGGGAGATAAGAAAAACTATTGTGTTGCAGGAGCTCATGGTAAATCTACAACTACAGCTATATTATCTTCTATTTTAAATTCATCTGCCATTATTGGAGCTATTTCAAAAGACTTTAATTCTAACTTTAGATATGTTGATGATTTGGTTGCATTTGAAGCGGATGAAAGCGATGCAAGTTTTTTATTATCAAATCCTTATTGTTCTATTGTAACGAATGCTGAACCAGAACATATGGAATATTACAATTATGATTATGATAAGTTTTTTGATTCTTATCGAAAGTTTATCTCTTTAGGTAAGATAAGAGTTCTTAATGCTGAAGATGAACATATTAAAGCTTTGAATATAAAAGATGCTACTAATTTATACCCAAGCCTTGATATTAAAAATATTTCGTATATTTTAAAAGAAGATGAACCCTTTACAAGGTTTGAATTAAAAGAGCATGGTTATTTTGAAGTTTGGGGCTTTGGTTATCATATTGCTATAGATACTTCACTTGCTATTTTAGCTGCACTTAACGAGATTGATGTAGAAACAATCAGAGAAAATCTTAAAAACTACAAAGGCATTAAAAAGCGTTTTGATGTTTTACAAAAATGTGAACACTTTGTTTTAATAGATGATTATGCACACCATCCTACAGAAATTGAAGTAACTATGAAATCAGTTGAATTATACGACAATTTAAAAAATCTTAACAAAAGAGTAGTTATTTGGCAACCTCATAAATATTCAAGAACCTATGATAATTTAGAAGGTTTTAAAAAATGTTTTAAACGTTGTGATGAATTAATTATTCTGCCTATTTGGACAATACCAGGGGAGCAAGTAATTGATATTGATTTTGAAAAAGAATTTGCTTCTTATAATCCTATTTTTGCGGATAAAGTACTTGCAAAAGATTGCAAATTAGAAATCATTAAAGATAAAAAAATAATCAAATCTTATGATGAAGGTTTAGTTATTGGAGTAGGCGCTGGTGATATTACTTACCAATTAAGACACTCTTCTTAACCCTTTGAGAAAATTTTCTCAAAGGTCTTCCTTTAAATAAGTTTTTGTATTATAATTAATTAATGGTTAATTAATTTTTACTATTTTATTTTTAAATACGTATTTACTCAAATACTTAATTAATAAGGATTAACATGAATTTTTTAGATGAATTTATTAAAAAAGAATCTTCTTCAGGAATATTATTAATATTTGTAACTATTTTTGCTTTGATTCTAAAAAACACGGACTTCTCCTCTTTATACGACTCTTTTTTACACACACCTGTTGAAATTAAGTTTGGTGCATTACAAATTGCAAAACCTCTCATTTTATGGATTAATGATGGATTAATGGCTGTTTTCTTTTTCTTAATTGGATTAGAAGTTAAAAGAGAAGTCTTAGAAGGGCATTTGTCTACTCTTAAACAAGTAGCACTTCCTGCTTTTGCAGCTGTTGGAGGTATGTTGGTACCCGCATTAGTTTATGTGTATTTTAACATAGGGGATGAAGTTGCGATGAGAGGCTGGGCAATTCCAACTGCAACAGATATTGCTTTTGCATTAGGAATACTTGCAATGCT
>CAJXWI010000031.1 GCA_913062735.1 uncultured Arcobacter sp. | reverse complement strand
ACAACAAACAAAAGTACAAAGAATATTAAAATTCAGTTTTTAGAAGGTATTACTTTACAAGTAACTAATCCTAAAGCAGTATTTTTCTTCATGTCTGTTTTCCCTCAATTTATAAATTATTCATCTGATTTTATTACTCAATTTATACTTTTAGTGATAAGTTACAGCAGTCTTGTTTTGATAATACATTTTATGTACGCCTATATTGCAAAAAAATCAAAAAGCTGGCTTTCCTCTTCTTCTGGTAATAAAATAGTAAATCGTACAGGTGGAAGTGTTTTTGTATTCTTTGGAATTGGCCTTGCCTCAACTAGCAAATAGTTTAAATAAGATTAAAACACTATGGAATTATAAAAATGAATACTAAACTTAAGGATTTAAATTTCTGTATTTTTGAAGTGGATAAAAGAATTAAGTTATTTGTTCAATCTTATTGGCAGGTAAAAAGTACGCTACTAAACCCATTAGAATATCTTCTTGCACCTGATGGAGCGATGGGGCTTATTATAAATTTAGGTGATAACATAACAATTAAAACTGAAAAAAAGGTTTATGATTTAAAGGTGGGTGAAATACTACTCTTAGGAATTCATGAGCATGCTGTTTCTATGGTTTTACAAAAAAATTGTAATTTGCTTGGCATTAGGTTTAATCCAGCAGGTGCTTTTTGTTTTTTTAAAAACAATTATTGTGACCTTTATCAAAATAATATTTTAATGCAAGAGGCCAGTTTATATAAAAGACTAGTTAAGCAAGGTAATAGTATTGAAGAAGTTTTTAACAGCTATTTATTATCTTTGTTTAAAGAAGATTCTAAAATTGAAGTTTTTATTTCTGTACTTAAAAAAATAGAAGAGAATAAAGGCATAATTGAGATAGAAGAGCTTTCTTCTCTTCTTAATATAAGCAGAAGATCAATTGATAGGTTATTTAAAAAATACCTTGGAATATCAGCCAATATTTATTTGCGAATAATAAAAATAAAATATACCAGAGAAGAATTACGAAATGTCTCTTTTGATACTTTAACCAATGTGGGATACAACAATGGGTATTTTGATCAATCCCATTTTATAAGAGAATTTAAAACCTTTATGCAAAAAAGTCCCAAACAATATGTAAAAGAAAAAAAGACTTTGTCTTAAATATACAATTCTTTTTTTCTTTAATCTCCTATTATTCTTATGTAAAAACAATATAAGGATTTTAAATGAACGTTTTAGTTATTGGCTCAACAGGAGTCGCAGGAAGAAATGTAATTCCACAACTTATTAGTGCGGGACATAATGTAATTGCAATGGTAAGAAATGAAAAAGATTTAGAGAAATACTCAAAAATAGCGCATTCAAGTGTATTAGGAGATATCTTAAATATTTCTTCTTTAGAGTCGGCAATGAAAGATGTGCAATGCGTAATTAATCTAGCAACAGCAATTCCTAATTGGGAGCAAACAGATAAAATCAGAAATGAAGGTACAAAGAATTTAGTTCAATGTGCTTTAAAATATAAAGTAAAAATAATACAACAAAGTATTATCTTTTTATATGGAGACCAACAAGACAAACTTGTAGATGAAAATACGCCTATACAACCCTTTGATCTTATTTTATCCGCTGCAAATATGGAAGAAACGATTATTAACTCTGGCCTTGAATATATCATTTTAAGAGGAGGCTCTTTTTATGGAGAAGGAACAGGTACTGAATATAATTGGTATTCCCTAGCAAAAGAAGATAAATTATTATTATCCAAAAATGAATTTTCGTATAACTCTTTAATTAATGTAGAAGATTATACAAATGCTTGTACTTTAGCAGTAGATTCAAGTTATTCTAAAACTATCTATAATGTGGTTGATGATTACAGTGTCAGTGATAAGGAGTTATACGATTATATCAATAATATCTTCTCAAATGGAGAAAGTAAAACAGGTGGAAATAGATTTCTTCCTTCTTTAAGAGTTTCAAATGAGAAAATCAAAAAAGAATTAAATTGGGAAGCAGAGTATTCTTCTTATAAAATAACCCTTGGTAGATAAAAAAACAATAGAATAAAAAGAAGGAGGACAAATGTTCCTTTTGTCCTTTCTTCTAATTAATTTAATTAAAATGATGAGGTATACTTAGAAAAATTTAGTTTATGCAAGAATCAAAGCTAAATAAGGAATATTAAAAATGAATAGTGATTTTGAAGATAATCAAATCAAAGAATCAATAAGTGCTACTTTTGATGATGTTGCCAATGACTATGACAGTAATAAACAATTTGTTATTTCGGCAAAAAGACTTGTGGAAATTCTTAAAAAACAAGAGCTTAAAGATGAATCAAATATATTAGATTTGTCAACAGGAACTGCAAATGTTGCGCTTGAAATAGCAAAGGAATATCCAAATTCTAAAATTCATGGTGTTGATATTTCAAAAGAGATGTTGGGTATTGCAGCAGTAAAAATAAAAGAAATGAATATAAAAAATATTCGTTTATATCATCAAGATGTAGAAAACTTAAAACTTTCTTTAGATAAATTTGATCTTGTAACCTGTGGTTATGGCTTATTTTTTTATCCCAATATGGAAAAAGTATTTTGTGATATTAGTAAACGAATTTCAAAGAAAGGAAAGTTTATTTTTTCAATATTTACAAAAGATGCTTTTCAACCTTATACCAAAACATTTTTAGAAATACTAAAGAACAATTATAATATACAATTGCCCAATAAATTAGAAGGTATTTCTCTTGATACAAAAGAAGACATAGAAGAACTGGCTTCTTTAATTAATCCTTCAACAGTAGAAACTGAATACTTTAAAATACGCATGGATTTAAGTATAGAGCAGTGGTGGGATCTTATAAATAGTTCTGGCTTTAAAGCTTTTATAAGCCAGTTAAATGTAGAAGAATATAAAGCGTTTAAAAAAGAGTATTTTAAACATTTAGAAAATGTCACCATTAATAAAACAATTAAGTTAAATGCAGATACATTGTTTGCAATAATTACAATATAAAATTAGTAAGGTAAATTTATGAGTAACTTTGAACCCTATAGTAAAAGAGCAGTTACGTTTGTAAAACAAGTTAATGTGAATGGATGGAGAATTAAGGTGTATTCTTTATCTGTCAAAGAAACAGATTTATGTGAAGAAATTATTTCAAATGGTGTTTCAAGCGTTTTATCTGCTTTACCACAACCAGCCCTTAGTGAAGATCGTTATGGTGTTGGATTTTTGATTATTCATCAAGGGATTATGCGTAATTGGTTTTTATTAGATTGGTGGGAACAAGAAGATATTCTACATCATAAATTGTTTTCATCCAATTTAAATACTCCTGCTTCTATTTCTGCTGAAGAAGATAAAAGTTTAATTGCT
Organism: uncultured Arcobacter sp.; assembly: GCA_913062735.1. The sequence continues at coordinate 8,134 of CAJXWI010000031.1, read as the reverse complement.
TGTGTTCATGAATTAAGAGTAATTGCTTTTGAAAGTAATGCTTGGATTAAAACAGTTCTTTCACAAGATAAAAAAGCAGATTTTGATGAATACATGAAGCTAAGATTTAATTTAGATGAAAAAATTTAATTCTTTTAAATATGTAGTGTAATTCATAAACATATCAGATATTTTAAATCCAACAATATTTAAGGCAATGACAAATTTAAATGCATATAAAACAGGTAGTTTTAACACTTTGTTTTGCTGTAAAGTTTCCTTTTGCTGTGATGTAATAAGTTAGAGAATCTTGATGTAACATTGAAACAAGTACTTCAAATATAAATATATTACTTTAACAAAAAAACATCAATTAATTTTTTAATACTTTGTTTGTCTTTTTTTGTGATTATAAAATGTGCATTTAATGAAGACTCGTCTAAATCACCTAATACCACCTTATCAGAAGTGTTTTTAAAAAGAGAAATTCCTGCACCTTTAATACCACCAATAGATATCTTTAAAGAACTTGAAGGAAGTTTTGATAAATACCTCGAACCTCTGGAAAAACCAATATACACTCTTGCTTTTGGATGTTCTACATTAGATAGGTTTTTATGAAAAGAATCCAATACTACATAAGAGTAAGGCTTTATTATTTCAATAATTTGATTATTGATGTTTTGATGTTGTAAAAGTGTTCCCGAATCTGGATTACCTTTAAAATAAACAATATCGTAAGTACTCATTGATATAGACTCTTTGTAAGCGAATTTTTTATTTACTTTAACATAGCTTTTTGTAACTTAGATTAAATTGCATCTTATTGTTAAAATTTCTGTTATACTTACTTGACTATTTAGTCAACAACTAAAAATATTAAGGATAAAAAATGAATGAAATTAAAAACATAGCAGAAGATATAAATTATACGGCAGTTGATTTGGGTAATTTAAATGATTTGATGAACTATTCTTTAATTCATCCGGTTAATAAACAAGAAATTGAAGGAAAGGTATTTTTAAAAGATGCCTGTAAATTAACGGGTGCTGAGATATCATTTAATAGCCTACCTGCCAAAGTAGAACAAGCATACTTCCATATTCATAATAAAAATGAAGAAACGTATATCATTTTAAAAGGACATGGTTTTTTTCAAGTGGATGGAAAGTGTTTTGATATAAAAGAAGGAAGTGTAATAAGAGTAGCGCCTAAAGGAATAAGAGGCATTCGTAATGATTCAAATGATACGATGACATACATAGGCGTACAAGCAAAAGAAAATTCCCTAGAAGAATATACTACAAATGATGGTGCAAGAGTCACTTTTGACCCAAAATGGTAAAATATTCTTCATTAGAAATAGAATCTTATTGTTGATATAAGGAATATTTATATAATATATAGAAAATAAAATATGCTCTAAGGAAAACAAATGTTTCCACTTGAAATTTGGCTTACCTATACTTTTGCTTGTTTACTCTTAGTTCTCTCCCCTGGACCTGATAATATATTAGCAATAGGAAGAGGTCTTTCTCAGGGAAAAATTGCTGCTTGTATGTCAGGTTTTTCTTCTGGAATTGGAATATTGTTTCATGTACTAACGGCTACTTTTGGGCTTACTTTACTGATCCAAACATCAGAGCTTGCATTTATGGTGGTTAAAATTATAGGAGCCTTGTATCTGATTTTTTTAGGAATTAAAGTTTTACGCTCACGTAGCCTTATTAATCTTGAAGCACAAAAAAAACAATCTTATAAAAATATTTTTATAACAGGTTTTTTATCTGCTGCTTTAAATCCCAAACCAGGAATGTTTGTACTTGCATTTCTTCCTCAATTTGTTAATCCCTCCTTAGGATCTGTAACTATACAAATGCTTGTTTATGGTTCTTGGTTTGCTCTCTTAACCGCCAGTGTATTTTGTCTTATGGGAATTTTCTCTTCAAAACTCTCATCGTATTTAAAAAAGCGTCCAAAAATTGTAAGTGGACTAAATATTGGAGCGGGGCTAACTTTTATTGCTTCTGGATTAGCAGTGGTTACTCTAAAACAGCGATAAAACTTTTCTTAAATAATATAACTTTAAAATAAATAGCTTGTGCAATAATGTACTATGATAAAAAACACGATAAAAGTATACTTTCCAAAAGAAAGGTTAGCATATGAATTTAGTGTTTTTTGTACTTTATTGTACCATGATGACGGCATCTCCTGGACCTACGAATATTATGATTCTTTCAACCGTTCATAATTATGGACTAAAAAGAGCTCTAAGCTTTTCATTAGGCTCCACCTTAGGTTTTTTTATTTTATTGGTACTTTCTGTTGTTTTTAATTCCATTCTTCTTTCTTATCTTCCTAAAGTTATATTTATTTTACAAGGTTTTGGTGCTTTGTATATGATATATCTTGCCTATAGTATTTTTAAAATAAGTGATGCTAAAAAATATAATTACAATACAAGTACATTTAAGACGGGATTTTTAATGCAGTTTATTAATCCAAAATCTTTAATATTTACCTTAAGTGTCTTTCCAAGTTTTGTTTTTCCTTTTTATAATTCATTTTTGTCTTTGAGCTTTTTTGTTCTTATGATTACACTTATTGCCTGCATGTCTTTTTTCTCTTGGATATTATTTGGAAAAATATTAAAATCTTTTTTAGATAAACATAAGAGGCTTGTTAATAATATTATGGCATTATTTTTACTTGTGTGTGCAGTAATTATCTCAGGGATATTGAAATAAATGGAAAAATTTATATATAAAAATGCAAGAGATATAACAGTTCTAAAAGCCAGAATGAAAACCTTCACTTATAAAAAGCATGCCCATGAAGAATACTCCTTAGGCGTTACATTAAATGGTATTCAAAAATATTCTCTTGATGGAACATCTCAAACATCCCATAAAAATGGCGTAATGCTTTTTAATCCTGAACAATTGCATGATGGACAAGCTGGAAAAAGTGAAGAAAGCTTAGATTATGTCATGTTATATATCAAACCCTCACTTTTTTTAGAAGCAATAGACAAAAAAAAGATTGTTAAATTCTCATCTTCTCTTGTTTACAATGAAAAACTAAAACACGATATTATAAATCTTTCTTCTGCTATTTTTCTTAAAAAAGATGAAAGTTTATGTAATGAGTTATTATTAAATGTGGCAGATAACTTTACATCAAAAGATTTTGTAATTGATTATAAAAAAGAGAATCATCTGGTAAAAAAAGCAAAAGAAATGATCTATTATGAACTGGATTATGTGCTTAATTTAGATGAAATATCAAAAGTATTAGGCTTAAATAAGTTTCAATTTATTAGAATGTTTAAAACAAATACTGGAGTTACTCCTTATCAGTTTTTTTTAAATTGTAAGATAATACATGCAAAAAAACATTTAGAGTTAAAAAAAGATTTATATGCAACGGTAGTAGAATTTGCTTTTTCTGATTTATCTCACTTAAACAGACATTTTAAAAGAGTTTACGGTCTTACTGCTTATGAATATTTACTTTCTTTGTCATAGTTTCTAATACTGCTATAATCTATTTACTATATATAGTATAATCATATGACTTTTGAAGTTTTATCTACGTTTATTGTAGTTGTGGTTCACTTGTAGCTGTAGGTTTAATGACAGCTGCAATCCAGCGAACATCAAGTTCTTAAAAATTTTAGAGTTTTAATAATTTAAAAGGAAATAAATGAATATTGCTATATTAACATTTGATGGGTTTAATGAATTAGATTCATTTATTGCCCTAGGAATATTAAATCGTATGAAGAATAGGGGATGGAACGTTCAAATTACGTCACCAAGCCAATATGTTACTTCTATGAATGATCTTAGAATAAAAGCACAACAAAAATTAGAATTTGCTTCAAGTGCAGATGTCGTTTTATTTGGAAGTGGCATTTATACAAGAGATATTGCAAAAGATGAGAGCATTTTAAAGCAATTAAAACTAGATCCAAAAAAACAATTAATAGGAGCTCAGTGTTCAGGAACATTACTTTTATCTGTTCTTGGATTATTGAAAGGAGTTCCTGCATGTACTGATTTAACCACAACACCTTGGGTAATAGATTCAGGTGTTGAAGTTTTAAATCAAGCTTTTGTTGCAAAAGATAATATTGCAACAGCTGGTGGTTGTATGTCATCGCAATATTTAGCTACTTGGGTTATTGCTAAACTAGCAGGAAAAGAAGCAGCAAGTGAAGCCATTCATTATGTAGCCCCAGTAGGGGAGAAAGAGAAAAGTGTTTCTCATAATCTCTCCGTCGTAAGTCCTTATATATAAAACGTAGATATAATTTAAATATTTTTAAAATAGCCCTTAAGCTATTTTAGAATCATTTAAAAAAGAAATACTATCTATCTTTTTTATTGTGTAAAATTCTTTGTATATCTTAATTACTTGCATAAATTCGTTTTCATCTATACTTATAAGATGATTATTTAAGCTTTCTTGTTCTTTTTTACAGTTTATTTTTATTAAGGATTTCGCAAGAATATTTTCAATTAAAAGCATGGCACGTTTTTTATTTGAATTCGTAGTTTTTAATATCAAAAGTGCTTCATTTGTTAATTCAATAACCTTTAGACACTCTTTTTTATCAATGGGGTGTAGCATCATTTTTGATAATATATTTAAGGCTTGATTATGCAAAACAACGGGCATTTCATCCTTATCCCCAACAGATTCTTTAAGTAGCATTCCTTCACTTCCAAGCTTAATCGCTTGATTAATAAGATTGATATTTAAAGAATACTCTTCAAGGTATTGTAATCTATACGCAATTGCCATGTTTACAAAACTTGCTCCATATTCAAAGGCTCCAAGAGTTGGGATACTCAAACATTTTTTATAGTGATTAATAGCTTCTTTGTATTCATTATTCCATTCTGAATAATTTGCCAAAATATTATAGTAGTGCCATAACCAAAGTGCTTCATTATCATTGTTGTGTGTAAATAATAATTCTTTTAAATTTTCTAAGGCGAGAAGGCCTTCTTCTTTTAAATTTTCTTTTCTTTGACTGACAATTAACCAGGCTTTTCTTTGATAAAATCTAACTTCAATTGTAGATGGTTTTTCATTTTTAGAATTATTTAATGTTTTAGGTAAACTTTCATAAGCTTTGTTAAAACTTCCCAGTCTTTCATATAAAGAACAAATATTAACTGAATATTTATTGGGATTAATTTCAAACAAATATTTGTTTAGTAAAAGTGCTTGTTCATAATGACCGCTTCTTTCAAAAAGAAAACACAGTTTATTTAAAGAAGAAAGAGAGAGTCTTCTATATACTGATTTATTATTATTTTCAAAAGAATTTAATTCGCTTGCATCAAACATTTCACCTGCTATTTTAAACCAATACGTATCGATAAATTCATATTCTTGTTTTTTAAGAATAGAGTCAATAAATTTATCCAAGATCACTAAGGTTCTTTTTTCATCTAAGACTATATCTTTGACATAATAATATAAGATTAGTAGAGATATTGGATTATCAAAATACGTAACACACTCTTCTATATGGTTTCTTAGATAATAAGACAAACGCTTTCTTTCTTCTTCTAAATCTTTTAGCTTTACATTTTTTGTAAAGCTAAAGAGCGTTGATTTATCTTGTTTAATAAAATTAAAATCATCAAAACTACGGTTAATAAAACTTTGAAAACCAGAAATCAGGTGTTCACTTGTATTTTCGTGCGCATCAAGAAAGTTTCTTCCACAGTATTCAAACAGTTCTAAGGAAATAAATATTTTTTCATTTTGATTAAGAAAAGAAGTGGAGGAAAGTTGCATAAGTGAATAAAGTTTTGTTTCTTGTGCTGATAATAATAATTCTAAAGAAGCATTATTGGATTTATTTGTATCTTTAATTATGTTAATACTTAAGACATCAAATTTTTCTAATTTTTCTTTTATACTACTAATTTGGTCATTTCTAATGAAAAAATTAATTCGGGTAAATCTGTTTAACAATACAGGGATAAGTATTTCCCATACCCAATGTTCTTTGTTTAGTAAATCAGCATTGTATACATTCACGCTTGCTTTCTTATCAAATAAACTTAAGCCTAATTTTATTCGTTCTCTTTTTCTGATATCTTTATTGAACCAAGAAGATAAAATATTTTTTAATTCACTTCTTTCACCTTCTAGAAGTGAAGGCATTAGGAGTAAACCAAAAAAGAAAATAAGCACAAAAACAAGTGAAATACTATCTTTTATGTCCCAAACGAAAGGAAGTTCAAAAATAAGCTTTTTAAATAAATCTTCATAAATTGCAGAAGAAAGTAAAGCAAACATGATGACGATAACAGAAATAAAAGATAAAAAATATTTGGAAAATCTTTTCTTTAAAAAATATTTAAAACTACTTCCCTTTAAGGTATTTATATCTTTTTCAAATTTTTCAAGATTGTCTTTTTCACAAAGGGTAATATTAATTTCATTTTTCTTTTTTGAAATAATACTTTCTTCAAACGTTTTTCTTTCTGCTGTTCCTAAAGAACATATATGTAAGTTGCAAGAACTATTTCTCATGTTTACTTTATTCCTTCTCGTGCAATTTTATGTTGAAGGGGGTCAGAAAAACTGTAGGTTCCTGTTTTTAAAGCAAAAGGAAAAGTACTTAAACATTTTTGGTACTCCAAAACAAAATCATCAGAATATACATTAAATGAACTTGTTAATATGTCTATATATTTAGAAGCAATAAAGCAATTCTTTGTAGTATTTGTAGCAATTCTATCTTTTTTTATTGTCATAAATGCAATAACATCTTCATTTAAGCAGTATCCCTCCACATCCTTTGCTTTAATAGTGATACAAGCATAGTTTTTTTCTCTTATTTTTAAAGTCTTTAATTCTTCATCCGTAATTTTTATTAAAACACCATTTGTTTTGTTTAAATTGTTTTTTTCTAAGTTTAAAAAGACACCATTTATTTTGATATTATCAGCAAACTGAATATATTCAATAGCATTCCAAATTTTCTTATAACCTTTTATTGAAGCTGGAATCAAATCTTCTTGTTTTAGTTTTCTTTTAAAAGACTTTTGCGCACTTGTTATATTAATTAAAGAGCCGTAACCAAATAAATACATATATTAATCTCACTTTTTAAAATTTAATTTTTTTGTGTTTGATTCTACTATAAAACCTGTAAACTTTAAATTATTAATGCGTAAATATACATTACTTATTCAAAATTTTCGATTTTATATTTAGAAAAAAATATAAAAGTTATGATTAAAATGATCTCTTGTAGTAGAGTATAAGATGAATTTTAATATTATTGGTAAATTAAAGTATTAAGGTATACAGTAATGAAATATATTCGTACTACAGAAGCTACTTCTTGGAGAAAGAGAGAGGGGATTTGTGACAAACTTGTTCAGTTTGTTTATTCTTTTGTTCCAAATGCAAATCCAAGATATCAACAAAAATACTATTTGTTAAATGAATGGTTTATTGAATTTGATAATGAAGGAAAAATACAAAGAGAAATGGGAATTGATTTAGAGGGAAAAGTTCTTTTTGCAAGCCCCTATAAACAAAATCCTGGTTTTTGGATAGAAAGTGATATGACATTTGAAGATTTTAGCAATAATGAGATCCCTGCGGAAAAGTTCTTATTCTTGTGGGATGAATATTTTTCTTAATAATATATAAGATGAGATATTAACTCTCCTTATATATCAGATAGAGAATTCTTTATGTCTTCAAATTCCTCTTTCTTAATTTCGCCGCTTGCTAAGCGTTTCTTTAAGATAGCTATTGAACTTTCTTTCTTTAGCAACTTATTACTTTTATAAATAAAAAATAAAACAAAAATAATTACTCCCCAAAATACTAGCATTGCAAAGCTATGAAATACAGTCATATTGTTATTCATATAATACATCATCCTTAACTCCTTTTTTATATTATAGTGTTCTCTTGTGTATAAAGTGTGGAAATTTAACTTGTTAATACTAGTTCCATAAAGACCATAGAAAAGGCGCAAAAAAAGCAAAAATAAAAAGATTTCAACATTTAAGCTACATTTATGTTTTACCCCTTGACAAAGTTCGTAAAACCTCCTATAATTCCCGTCCAAATCAAGTGTGACACTTTAAAGTGAGATACGAGA
>CAJXWI010000030.1 GCA_913062735.1 uncultured Arcobacter sp. | reverse complement strand
GTCAAACTTATCTGAATAAAGCAATTCTTGAGCATCATTTCCTGCATAAACAATAGTCGTATCATAAGAGAGCTTTTTAAAGTACTCCGAAATTATATCAGCAAGGGTAAAATCATCTTCAAGTAATAAAATTTTCATAAATAATTCCTTTAGTTTGTTAAACAAAAAGGATTATACAGTTACTTGAATAAAATGTAGCTTACTTACATTAAGTATTGTAAGCATTAATAATGTATATTAGTATGGAATAAGGTTCATTAGAGTAATTTATATAAAAAATTCAAAGTGAATTGGTTTTTAAAAAAACAAAGTAAAAGTAGTACCTTCTTTTAGCTCTGAATTAATTTCAATCTTGATATTGTATTTGTTACAAACATAATGTACTATGCTTAGTCCTAAGCCAAAACCACCTTCTTCCATTGTACCTCTAAAAGACCTTTTGAAAACATCTTTTAGTTTTTCTTCTTCAATTCCAATGCCTGTATCTCTTATTTCTAAGGTATTATCTTTTAAAGTAATATTTACAAAACCTGCAAATTTATTGTATTTAATTGCATTGGATATTACGTTATTAATTAAGCGTATAAACTCATTGTTATTGATTGAATAATACGTTTCTTCTAGATTCGAAGTGATTTTAATTCTTTTTTGTTTTATTAGTGGTTGGAAATATTCTAACTGCTCTGTTATAAGCTCATTTATACAAAGATTTTCTAGGAATAATTTTTCATTTTTATTTTCAAGAAAAATATAGGATAAGTCTTGATAAATTTCGGATGCTCTTGTTGCGCTTGATCTTATTCTCTCAATTTGTTTTTCACTTAAAACTTTATTTTCTGAAGACAACAAGATTGCTGTAATGGGAGTGTTTAACTCATGAGTTGCGTCTTTTACAAAATTACTTAAACGTATTTTTTCATTATTTAGAGGCTTTAAAAAACTTTTTATTACTAAGTATAGTAGGGCAGAAGTTAAAGAATAAATAATAAGAAAAAGAAGAATTATTTTTAATTTCAAAGCAGATAATTTTTTGAAATAAACATTTTCTTTTACAAGAATATATTGGATAGAAAAATGTTCCAGTTTGTAATCATTAATAAAAATAATATGTTCTTTTTGAAAAGTTATATCATTCTTAAAATCTATATTATTCTCTACGTTGCCAAGTATTTTTTCTTTTTTTGCATTGTATAATGAAATAGAATATTCTTTTGAATGTAAAAAATCAATATCTTTAATGGAATTTTTGTTTTTATATGCAAATGTTATTTTTGATTTTATGTTCCTAATGATGTTTTTCACATTTGACTTACTGAGATTAAAATACAGTTCTTTTTTATTCTCAAAATAAAAAACAGAAAATAAAACCATTAGAAACAATGATGTAAATAAATAAAGAGAGAGAAATTTTATGAAGGTGTTTTTTACAATGGAGTTTGAAGGTATAACTTACTCCTTTTGAGTAATAAAGATAGTTTAATACTTATGCAGCATTAGAGTGTATTTGTATTTTTTTAATTCGAGTATCTAAGTCTTTTAGTGCAAAGGGTTTTTTCAAGTAATCGTTGCAAGCAGAATTAATATCTTTTTTTGTATCTTGATACATAGTTGTAGATGTTATAAAAATTGCTTCTGTTTGTATATCTTGATTTCTTAATGTTTTTAGTAAATTACAACCATTTATATTAGAAACATTAACATCTATTATTAATAAATCAAAGCTCTGTTCCTGAAGTATATTTTCTACTTGTATTGCACAACAAGAAGATATAACCTCGTGTTTGTTTTTTTCTAAGTGTTCTTTCATTATTTCATTTAACATTGCATCATCTTCAAGTAATAATATCTTCATTCTAATCCTTGGGTGTTTTTAACATAAATAATATTTTACAAGATAGAGGTTTATTAAAAAAACCTCTATATTTATGATTAGAATGAATAAATAATTCTCGTTCTTAAATCTGTTTTATCCTCGTTACTTGCTTCATAATCTAAGATTGAAAAATCAAGTTGTGCTTTTAATGTTTTGTTAAATTTATATTCAAAATTTAGTGTTATTTCTTCTAAGTCTTCATTTTCTTGGGCTCTATCAAAACTAGAATATCTGGCTTTCATTTTAAGTTTTTTATAGGTATATCCTGCGCCAACTTGCCATGCGTCAGTGTCTGCAATTAGTGCATCTTCACCAGATGATTTGGTTGTAGAAGTATATTGAGAAAATGAACCTCCTCCAATTCCATGAAAGATATCACCCTTGTCATCACTTGAAGTATAAGCTGCAAATAAATCAACAGCAGAAATTTTTGTTCCAACTTTTAAACCAAAAAGTGATCCACGCTCTTTTGATCCATCATCATAGTTTGTATCAAGATATTGTGCTGAAACATAAGCTGGTCCAAAATCATATTTTGTATCTAAGTATAAATTCACTTGATCATCAACAAAATCTGCATATTGAAATTTAACAGCTAAATTAGAAATAGAAGTATTTTTAACATAAACGGTTTGTATTCCATCGTTTCCTATTTTATTAAACTCTCCTACCTTACCATCATTATCCGTTCTTTTTTGTTCTTTAGTAATAAGACCTGCTACAATAGTAGTATCAGGAAGGTCAGTATTTTTTATTAAATATGCTTCAAAAGATTCTTTAATTAATCTTGAACCAGAACCAGCAATCATAGGTGTTGTTACAAATTGTCTACCACCTTTAATGCTTGTATTCTCATACGTATATTCTACATATGACTCAGATAAAACACTACCGCTTGCATCTAGTGTTCCTTTTGTTTTATTATCTTCATCATCAATTGATGCAACATGAGATGTTTGAAGCGTTGCTCCAAGCACTAAACCATTAAATGAGTCAGTAACATAGTTTAAGCTACCTCCATTTACCCAGATAGAACTGTCTTTTGTTGCACCATCAAAGGATTGAGCAAAATAATATGATTTTAAGGCACCTTTTAATGTTCCATTTGAAAATGCTTCTGATATTGAATCTGCTGCAAATGCATTTGCACTGAAACCTGATACTGCAATAGCAGCAATTAAACTAAGTCTTGTAAATTTTTTCATGTATTCTCCTAATAATTTATAGATTTACAAAAGCAAATCTAAATACAAATATTTTTAACACGGAGCACTTTAACAAAGCGGGATGTAGTTAACATGTAGTTTTAAAAATAAAAAATCTATGTGATGACAGTTATGAAGAAAAATTTCCTCTATTTAATAATGTAAAGTATTATTAATATTTACTTTACTATACTTTATTTACTAAAAGGAGAAGCTATGAAAACATTAAAATCTGCATCCCTAGAATCTTTTGATGCTTTTTGCGTGGATGTAGAAGTTACATTTACCAAAGGTATGCCTGCTTTTTCTATTGTTGGACTTGCTGGGTCTGCTATTATGGAATCACGTGATAGAATTAAATCATGTTTATTAAGCAATGATTATAAGTTTCCTGCTTCAAAAATTACCATTAATCTCTCACCCAGTGATTTGAAAAAAACAGGTTCTCATTTTGATTTGTGCATTGCTTTGCTTATTTGTTTGTACGATAAACGTGTTAGTTTTGAAGATTTTTATATTTTCTCTGAACTTGGATTAGGAGGAGAGTTAAAAGATACTCAAAGTATTTTTTCTTTGGTTCTGTCCTTATACAAACAAAAGCGCTTAAAAAAAGTATTGGTATCTAAACAAAGTGCCAAAAAATTGGCTTTAATTCCTAATATAGATATCTATTGTGTTGAAACATTTGAAGAAGCTTGTTCTTTTTTCTTGGACAATAAAAAAGAAGAAAAGCGTTTTAAGAATATTAATTTTGAATATGATTTTTTTACAATCCATAATAAAAGGTATTTCTTTAACCCTTCTTATCGTGAAGACTTTAAAGAAGTTCTTGGACAAACACAAGCATTGAGGGCAGCTTTGATTTCAGCTTGCGGTAATCATAATATGCTTTTATTGGGCAGTGCTGGATGTGGGAAAAGTATGATATCAAAAAGACTTCAGTATATTATGCCTCCCATGAGCGAAGATGAAATCTTAGAAAAAGCAAATCTTTTAGCTATTAATAATGAAGACATATCTTTTTCACCCCTGCGAGTGATGCGTGCACCCCATCATAGCTCAACAAAAGCTTCTATTTTTGGAGGCGGGACTAGCCATGCAAAAATTGGAGAAATTGCCTTGTGTAATAATGGAATATTATTTTTTGATGAACTGCCTCATTTTCCTAAAATGATTCTTGAAGCCTTAAGAGAGCCTTTAGAAGATTACAAAATTTTAATCTCTAGGGTTAATTCTAAAGTAAAGTATACAACAAAATTTTTATTTATATCAGCAATGAACCCCTGTCCTTGTGGAAATCTTCTAAGTTTGTTAAAGGTATGCAGATGTTCAGACCTAGAAATTAAACGTTATGAGAATAAAATCTCCCAGCCTTTAATTGATAGAATTGACTTGTATGTATTAATGAATGAAATAGGTGATAAAAGAGAGCAGACGTACAGCTCTTCTTTTATGCATGAAGAAGTTTTAAGAGTATTTAAAATACAAAAAAACAGAGGACAAGAAGATTTAAATGGAAAGTTAAAAGATGAGGATTTAAAGAAATATTGTTTTTTAGATGAAAAATCACAAGAATTATTAAACAAAGCAACTACGTCTTACTCTTTATCTTTTAGAAGTCAAAACAAAGTACTAAAAGTTGCAAGAACAATTGCTGATTTAAATAAAAATGAACACATAGGTATTAATGATCTTTTTGAGGCACTAAGTTTTAGATATAAAAGAATTTAAACTCTAAGAGGATATTTCTAACAAAAAAGGTATAATAAGCAAAATAAATATGAAAAGATAAATAAATTATAAATTTAATCTATCAATCATAAGGAAAATAATTGAATAAATGTGGTTATGTATCAGTAGTTGGACGTCCTAATGCAGGAAAAAGTTCACTTGTAAACTGGCTTGTTGGTGAAAAAATTGCAATGGTTTCTCATAAAGCCAATGCAACAAGAAAAAGATCAAATATTATTGTAATGCATGAAGATGATCAAATAATTTTTGTAGATACTCCAGGACTTCATCAAACAGAGAAATTGTTAAATCAGTATATGTTAGAAGAAGCATTAAAAGCTATGGGAGATTGTGATTTAATTTTGTTCTTAGCTCCTGTTACTGATAAAGTTGAACATTATTTAGATTTTTTAGAAAAAAATAAAAAGAATGTAAAACATCTTTTATTATTAACTAAAATTGATTTTGTTGCAAATAATGAAGTGCTTACTAAAATGGAAGAATACGAAAAATACAGTGATAAATATCAAGCAATTATTCCTGTATCTATTAAAAAAGCAACGACGCATGCGGATATTTTAGATGTTGTTGTTAAGTATTTACCAGAACATCCGTATTTATTTGATACGGAAATCATGACAACTGAGCATATGAGAGATATTTTTAAAGAATTTATTAGAGAATCAATCTTTGATAATATTTCTGATGAAATCCCTTATGAAACAGACGTTCTAATTAATAAAGTAGAAGAAAAAGAAAATATTGATGTTATTAAAGCTACTATTATTGTCCAAAAATCTACTCAAAAAGGTATGATTATTGGTAAAGGGGCAGTTGCTATTAAACGAATTGGTAAAGATGCCAGATTAAAAATAGAAAAACTTACAGGAAAGAAAGCTTATCTAGAACTCTTTGTTTCGGTTAAAAAAGGCTGGACGAAAAATAAAGAAGGACTTGAAGAATTAGGTTACAATTTCTAATTCTTAAATAAGGTTAGGTATTCCCTAACCTTAATTCTATAAAATACAAACACTCACAAATCCATAAATCATTTTTAACATATTATTAATATTTTTTATACCTATTTAAATTAATTTGCATTTAATCAAAAGTAAATTATAATTTTAAATATTATTTATTAAAGATATGCTTATGAATAAACTAAATTACATTAATAACTTAAATCCCAATATCGTTAATGTCAATGAAGAAATACATAAAAAATATCTTTATGATTTTTTAAAAGATAAGATTAATGTAAGCAGTGCAATAGAGAAAGATATTTATTATAGCTATTTGTCTTTTTCAAAACAATATCAAATTACTTATTCTAAAGACAAAATTCCTTTTGTATATATATTTGAGCTTTATTATGAAGATAAAGCTAACAATGATGATATTGATCTTTTTTTTACAAATGATTATTTTGTGATTTATTATAAACAACAAATATATTTTTATAAACAAAACAAACAAAACCTGCTCGAAGATATTCTTGAATATGTAAAGTATGAATTAAAATTAGAAATTAACAATGTTATAAAGATTGAGTCAGAACAATTTTTGCTGTATAAAGAAGAATATTTGAAAAATTCAAAAACTTCTTTAAAAAGTTCTTTTGTAATATATTCTTTTTTTGTATATTTAATAATATTAGCTTTTGTTTTTCAATATTATTACTCTTCGAGAAGTGAAGTACAAGAAACTACGATTCAAAGAAAAGATCAAATAACAAGAAGTTTTTTTACAAATAACTTGGCTTTTTTGTTTACTAAACTGAATAGATATCACTTAAAAGTCAAACATTTACACTATCAAAATAATGAACTTAATTTAAAAATAGAGAGTAAAAATATCTCTAAATTTTATGATTTTTTAGAGCATGAACAAATGGATATACCTTTTACGTATGAGAAAAATAACTTGGTTTATGAAATAAATGCAGTTTTTACTTTTTAGTAAAGAATATTTTTTGTCTTTGAGCTTTTTTCAAAAGTTTGAAGTCTATTTTATTTCAAGCTGTCTTTTATTCTCTGTGTTTTATTTTAATCAAGAGGATGTGAAAATAAACAGAGTTGACAGCAAGAAAATGCAGAATATTCCATCCATAAATATTATGCATATTTTAGAGCTAAAATTAAAAAAGAATAAAATCATAGTAAATAAGTTTGACTTTTTATCCTCTTCTTTTAATTATGAACTTCTAGGAAGTTACGTTAATTTATTAGATTTTGTTCATTATTCACAAAGTATTACGAGTAAAGTAGAAATTGAATATCTGGAGTTCTTTTACGAAAAAGAAAAGAAAAAATTTAAAATGCATTTGATTCTTTCATTTAACTCAATTAAGAAGGAAAATAGAAATATAAATGAATTAAAATTCGTTGATGTTTTCAAAGAAAATAAAGCTAAAAAAATATTAAAATTAGAAGCTATTGTTTCTACGTACGTAATCATTAACAAAAAAATATATTATTTAAATGATTCTATTGATTCTTATATAATAAAAGAAATTTCTCCCTATATGGTAAGGTTGAAGAATAAAAACAGTGAAAAAATATTAAGGATTAATGATTATGTGCGATATTAATAAATATATATTAGATTATAAACTAATACAATCTTTTAATAGTGAAGTGCTAATAAAACACTTTATCTTACCAATTTATAAAGATGATTTATTTACTTTTTGTTTCTCTTTTTTGAATGAAAAAGAAATATCACTTTTATTAAATACTCCTATTAAAACATTAAGTCATGACTTAAAAAAAGATGATTTTTTATTTTATTTAAATGAAATAAAGGAAAAAGAAAAACTGTATTCTTTAAGTATCTCATCGTTATTTGAAGAACATAAAAGCATCAATGATTTTATTTTCTCTTTGCTTACTTTTGCAAATAATTCTAATGCCAGCGATATTCATTTTGATGTAAATTCAGTATTTTTTTATATTCGTTTTAGAATAGATGGGCATTTAAAGCACTATTTTAATTTTGATAAAAAATTGTTTTTAATTGTATCCTCTGTATTAAAATTATATTGTAAAGAAGACATTACGCAGTTACGAAAACCACTAAATGGAAGATTTACAAAAAGTATTAATAATAAAGAAGTGGATTTCAGATTCTCTTCAATGCCTACAATATTTGGAGAAGCTCTTGTTTTAAGAATACTAAACAAAAGCAATATTTCTAAGAATTTAGATGAGCTTGGTTTTTCTAAAGAAGCCTATACATTAATTAATAAAAGTCTTAACTTAAGTTCTGGAATGATTTTAGTAACAGGACCAACAGGCTGTGGAAAAACAACAAGTTTATACGCAATGTTAAATATCTTAAAAGCTTTGAATAAAAAAATAATTACAATAGAAGACCCGGTTGAATATCGATTGGATTATATTCAACAAGTAGAAGTAAATGAAAAAATTAATTTAACTTATCATGAAATTTTAAAAAATATTTTAAGGCAAGACCCAGATATAATTTTAATAGGAGAAATACGTGATGAAGAAGCTTTAAATATTGCAATGCAAGCATCGTTAACAGGACATCTTGTTTTGGCCACTCTTCATACGAATAATGCCTGTGATACAATTAACCGCTTAAAAGACTTAAAAGCACCTGCGTATCTATTGTCCAATACCTTAAAAACAATTATTTCTCAACGTTTAGTACTTAAAAAATGTGAACTTTGTTTTAACAAGGGCTGTGCTGCTTGTAATTATACAAAGTATAAAAACAGAGAAGTTATTTCTGAGGTTTTATACATTAATGAAGAAATTGCTGCTTTTTTGTTAAACAATAAAGACAGTTCTTTTATTAAACAATATCTTCATGAAAAAGGTTTTATTTTTATGGAAGAAGATGCAAAAAACAAAATTAAAAATAATAGAACATCTCTTGAAGAAGTAAATAATGTACTGAATCAAAAATTATGAAAAAATATAAAATTTATTATCAAGAAAACAAACAATTATTAAATAAAGTAATTTATTCAAGTGATATAAGTAATGAAAGTATGCCATCAAATACAATTAAAGTTATGGTTTTAAGTAAAAAAAAGAATACGTTTATCTCAATGAAACGTATATTATTATTCGTTTCAAAACTATCTCGAGTTTTGCAAGTAAATATCGCTTTAGTAAGTGCGATAAATATTTTAAAAAAAAGTGAAAATGACATTCTTTTGAAAGAACTTTTAGAAGAACTTTCTTTTTGCCTTAAAAAAGGAAATACTATGAATATCGCTTTAGAGGAATATTCCTTTTCCCATAAAACACTGATTTTACATTATTTTAAAATGGCTTCAAATAAAGGAGATGCAAAACGTATTATTAAAGCGCTCTTTCGCCTTTTAAAAAATATAAACAAACTTAATGAAACTTTTTTATCCACACTAAGGTACCCCCTTATTCTGATATTTGCTACGTGCATGTGTTTTATAAGTATTTTTATTTTTGTTGTACCTAATTTAGAAGCTGTTTTTTCGGGAAAAGAAAACCTACCTATTTTTACAAGAAGTCTGTTTTTTTTCAATGAATTTTTTAAAGACTATCTTTTATTTATACTTTTTTTTATTTTTATTTCTCTTTTTACTTTTTATTATTCTTTTAAACAATATGCTTTATTTAGGTATTTTATTGATAAAATTTTGTGTAGACATATTCCTATTTTAAAAGAACTTATCTATATTAAAAACATGTATGTTTTCTTCTCTTCTGTGCGAACCTTGATAAAATTAAATTATGAAGTAAACGTAGCAATCAATTCTTCTCTCGTTTTAATAAATAATAAATATTTATTGGCTAAAATGTCTTTTATTAATACGGATCTGCAAAACGGCTTAAGTATTGAAGAAGCATTTAGAAAAACAAATGTTTTTGATGAGACAAGTTTATCTTTGCTTGATTTAGGACAAAGAAGCAATAACATTGATTTAATAATGAATGATCTTGTAAAGAAATATAAAAAAGATTTTAAAAAAATAGTGAATACTATCTCTGTTTTAATAGAGCCTCTTTTTTTCTTTATTATTTCACTCTTAATTATATGGATAGTACTTGCAGTATTTCAACCCATTTGGAGTATTAGTGAGTTTATGAATTAAAAGGCTAAAATTTGAGTGAAAAATTATTTGAAGATTCTATAAAGAATATATTAGGGCATATTGGTGAGGATGAAAATCGTGAAGGTTTAAAAGATACACCTTCAAGAGTTAGAAAAGCATATGAGTTTATGTTTTCTGGTTATAAAGAAAACCCAGAAGAAATTATAAAAAAAGCTTTGTTTTCTTCTACAAATGATGAAATGGTAGTGGTAAAAGATATTGAGTTTTATTCTTTTTGTGAACACCATATGTTACCAATTATTGGAAAAGCACATGTGGCTTATATTCCTAATGGTAAAGTAATTGGATTATCTAAGATTCCAAGAGTTGTTGATGTGTTTGCAAGAAGATTACAAATACAAGAGCAATTAACAGAAGAGATTTGTGATGCGTTAAATGAACACTTGAAACCAAAAGGTGTTGCTGTTATTATTGATGCAAGACATATGTGTATGGAAATGAGAGGGGTTCAAAAAATTTGTTCAACTACTGTTACTTCTGCACTAAGAGGTTTGTTTAAAAGAGAAAAAACTACAAAAGATGAATTTTTATCTATTGTATCCTCTTCTTTTTCTAAATAAAACTAAGTCATTCTTTTAAAGAAGAATGACTTTTGCTAACATTAAAAAAGAGAAAAATCCCACAATATCTGTAACTGTTGTTAATAAAACAGTACTTCCTAAAGCAGGATCAATATCAAAACGTTTTAATAATAAAGGAATAGATGCTCCGAAAAAACCAGCAGAAAATAAATTTATAATCATAGAGAGTCCAATTACAAGACCTAATAGAGCAGTATCAAACCAAAAATAAGCAATAACACCCATTAAAATTGCAAATATAAAACCATTTAACAATGAAATAAGAACTTCTTTTTGTACGGCTTCTTTTGCATTTTCTAAATCTATATCCCCAAGTGCTAGTTGCCTTACCATTACAGTTAAGGTTTGTGTTCCAGCATTTCCACCCATGGAAGCCACAATTGGCATTAAAATAGCAAGGGCTACATAGGCTCTTAGAGTTTCTTCAAAATAACCAATAACTAAAGATGCCAAAATAGCAGTTCCAAGATTTAAACACAACCAAATAGCTCTTTTTTGAGCTGTTTCGCTTATTTTATCTTCATGTTCATAATCTTCATTAACCCCTGCTAATTGGTACATTTGTTCTGTGGCATTTTCTTCAATTACATCAATTATATCATCCGAAGTAATTCTTCCTATTAGCATGCCTTGGTAACCTACTACTGCAACAACAGATAAATCGTATTGTTCAAAATCTTTAGTTACTTCATCAATATGTTCATCATCACTTACTTTAAAAGGTTTGAACTTATTTTCTTCATGCTGATTAATTAAATCTTTATATTTTGTATCAAAATCATAAATTATTAAATCTTCTAAAAGAATAGTGGCAATAAGAATTTTGTCATCATTTACTATAAATACTTGATGAATGTTTTCCAGTTCATTTTCTTCTTTTGCTTTTTTTAATACAGCAATTGAATCGCCAATAGTATCTTTTATGTTTGCAGAAAATAATTCTGTTTGCATATAAGAACCGGCTTCATCTTCATCGTAACGTTTTAGCCAAGAAATTTCTTCTTGATCTTCTTCTTCTAGACCTTCAAAAATTTCTTTTGCTTTCTCAACATCAACTTCTTCTATTTCTTGAAAGATAT
>CAJXWI010000029.1 GCA_913062735.1 uncultured Arcobacter sp. | reverse complement strand
AGATAATTACTCTTTTTTCTAAACTTCCTTTTATAAATAAAATTGAAGTATTTGACAGTGAAGAAGATAAAATAATTTTTTCTTCTTCAACGAAAATACTTAAAAACTTCTTTCAACAAAATAGTTATTATTTGAATAATGGAATTCCCACAAAAGTTGCCTATTTAAAAGTCTATTTTAATGAAGTCGAATTGAAAAAATACGCTACTTCTGATTTAATTCCTCCCCTACATGCGTTTTTTAGTTTTGATAGTTTTAATTATATTAATAATATTTATAAAAATTATAATTATATTAATAAGAAGGTTTTTTTCAGTCTTGAAGAAAAAAACTATATCAAGCATAATCCAACTATATATTTTTCTCAAACAGTTCTGAATCCTTTCTCTTCTTATACTAATAGTGTTTACACAGGTTTATTTTCTGATTATATGAAAATTATAGAAGAAAAAACGAAACTAAATTTTAAGTTTATTAAATCTGAAAATCAATATGCGTTATTTGAATACTTTAGAGAAGAGGCAATAGATTTAATTCCCTTATTAGGGGATAAGAATATAAAAAAACCATACTCAATTAAAACAGATACTATTACTAGTTTTAATTATGCGATTGTAACTGATTCTAAGGGTACTTTCTCAAATGATATTGAAGATATCCTCACTAAGGTTATTGCACTTCCTATTGGTTCAGCTGCTTATACATATATAAAAAAGTATTATCCAAATACAGTTATTATTGAGACTGAAACTATTAAAGAAGCCTTATCTTTAGTTGCACAGAATAAGGCTTACGCGTTTATTGCTAGTTCTGAAGTTGCAATTTACTATATCCAAAATTATTTCCCAAAGCTAAAAATTGTGGGAATTACAGAAGAAAAAGCAGATTTCTATTTTTTACTTCAAGAAGAAAATGAAGTACTCCAAAGTATTATAAATAAAGTAATGCGAAGTATTTCAAGAAAAGAAAAAAAAGATATAAAAAACAAGTGGATAAATACTGAAATTACTGTTGAAGTTGATAAAACAATTATTTATCAAATCCTATTCTTTTTCACTTTTGTTTTATTGATTGTTTTGTATTTTTTACAAAAGTTATCCTCTGCAAAGAAAAAAATAGAACAAACTAAAATAGAATTAGAAGTACAAAAAGATTTTTTTGAGGCTTTATTTAATGGTACCACTGATGGCCTTACTATTATAGAAAACAATCAGTTAATTAATTGTAATAATGCTTTATTACAAATGTATGATATTAAAGATATTAAAAGTTTAAGAAGCGGAAAACCTGGGAGCTTAGCTCCTGCCTTACAACCAGATGGTAGAAAATCAAAAGATTTATTTGAAGAAAAAATGCAAGAATGTTTGCAAACAAATTTTTCTGTTCATAAGCGTTTGGCTTGGACCAGTCAAGAAAAACTTTTTTGGATTGAAAATACTCTTATACAAATTAAGTTAAAAGATCGAAGTTTAATTTATTCTATTATTAGAGATATTTCAAGTCAAAAATCCTTAGAAGAAGAGGTCAGACAAAGAGTAATAGATTACGAACGTGCGAATGAAGAATTAGAAGATTCAAATGAAGAACTACAAACAATGATTCAAAATTTAAAGAATACACAAGAGAAATTAATTGAATCAGAAAAAATGGCAAGTTTAGGTGGTTTGGTTGCGGGGGTTGCTCATGAAATTAATACACCTGTTGGGATTAGTTTAACAGGAATTTCACATTTTGAAGAAATAAGTAAAGAAATTAATGAACAATATAAGAAGGAGGAAATGAGCCAAGAGTCTTTTGAAGAGTATTTATCTACTTCATCTGATTTAAGCTCCTTAATTCATAAAAACTTATTGAAAGCTGCCCAATTAGTACGCTCGTTTAAACAAGTTGCAGTTGATCAAAGCAGTGAAGAAAAACGAACATTTAATGCTTCACAATACTGTAATGAAATTTTATTAAGCCTTCATTCCGTTACTAAAAAAACAAATATTAATATAATAGTTAATTCCAAAGACGATATGAAAATAAACTCTTATCCTGGCGCTTTTTCACAAATTCTTACGAATTTAATCATGAATTCAATTATCCATGGTTTTAAAGAAGCAGAAGTGGGAAGTATAATAATAAATTTAAAAAAAGAAAATGATAATCTTTATATCTCATATAAAGATAATGGAAAAGGCATTAAAAAAGAATATATTAATAAAATATTTGATCCTTTCTTCACTACAAATCGTGATAATGGTGGAAGTGGTTTGGGATTAAATATTATTTATAATATTGTAACTTCAAGATTAAAGGGTAAAATTACATGTAAAAGTATAGAAAAAGAAGGCGTGGAGTTTTTAATTGTATTGCCCTTGTAAATAAATTAAATTATATATTCAAGAGATATATAAAGTCCTTATTCCAAATTTTTTTATTTGAATTGTTTTTTTAAAAACAATTCTCGTAAAGACTGTTTTTTCTATAGAAGTTAGGGCTTAGCCGCAGAAGATAATAAATTTTTCTTAAAATATAAAGCTTGATAAATCCCATATAATTGTTGTTATCTAATTATTATTTTTGTTTTTTTTAGTATTCTTTATAAGCTATATCTACAATTTAAAAATCAATTTATTTTAATCTTACTTATCATATAATAATAAATAAAGATTTAAATTATTTAACGACTATTTTTCTGCAATTAATTATAGATTATTGTTGAAAAAACTATGGGAAAGGCTTAAAATGGCAAAAATGAATTTTTTTAAAAAAGAAGACGTTTTAGAAGGAAAAAAGGAAACCTGGAAAATCATTATTGCAGATGATGAAGCAGATGTTCATACTTTAACTAAAACGGTTTTAAAAAACTACATTTATAAAAATAAAACTATTGAGTTCATCTCTACTTATTCGGGAGCAGAAACGATAGAAAAAGTAAAACAGAACAATGATGTTGTTTTGATTTTGCTGGATGTAATTATGGAAAGTGATGATGCCGGACTTCAAGTAGTTAAAAAAATAAGAGACGAATTTGATAATCATTTAATTCAAATTGTTTTACGAACAGGACAAGCAGCAGATATTCCAGAAAATGAAGTCGTAATGAACTATGCAATTAATGATTATAAAGAAAAAACAGAGCTTACTTCTAAGAAATTAATAACTACTGTTACTACTGCAATACGATCTTACGAAAATATTCTGGATTTAGAAAAAACAAGAAATGAAATTGGAATGTTAAATTACGATTTAAAAAAACTAGTTGGATCTTTTGATAAAACTGTTATTGCTTCAAAAGTTGATGTAGAGGGTAAAATCACCTATGTTAGCAAGGCGTTTTGTAATGCTTTTGGCTATAGTGAAGATGAATTAATAGGTAGAACACATGATTTTCTTAGAGCAAAAGATCAAGATGAAGAAACCTTAGCTTCTCTAAAAAAGTCCTATACTGATAAAACACCTTGGATGGGGGAAGTAGTTTATATTACAAAAACAAAAGACATAATTTGGGCAAAAGTAAACCGTTTTCCTGAATACGATAATCATGAAGAATTTTTAAATTTTACAAATATCTTTGTAAATATCACCCATCAAAAAGAAGTTGAGAACTTAAATTATGAAGTAAATGGTTTATTATCAACCTTTGATGAACATGTAATTGCTTCAAAAACGGATAAAGATGGAAAAATATTATATGTTAGTGCTGCTTTTTGTAAAATATCTGAGTATACAAAAGATGAATTATTAGAAAGAAATCACAGTATCTTTAAATACAAAAATGTAAGCAATGAATTTTACGAAGAACTGTGGGAAACCATTGTAAAAGGCGAGGTATGGAGAGGTGAAATAAAAGACACAACAAAAGGTGGAAAAGACTATTGGATGTACGTAATTATTACTCCAGAATACAATATTAAAGGTAATTTTTTGTGTTACACAGCAATTTCTCAAGATATTACACCTCAAAAACACATTGAAGAAGCCAATAGAAAAATAGAAATTTTAAACACTGAAATAGAAGAAACTCAAAAAGAAGTTGTTTTTAGAATGGGCTCTATTGGTGAATCAAGATCAAAAGAAACGGGAATGCATGTAAAACGAGTGGCAGAATATTCTAAATTGCTTGCTAAATATTTAAATATGAATGAAAGTGAACAAGAGATATTAAAACTTGCAAGTCCTATGCATGATATTGGAAAGGTTGCAATTCCAGATGCTATTTTAAATAAACCAGGAAAGTTAACGATAGAAGAGTTTGAAGTGATGAAAACACATGCTCAGCTGGGATTTGAGATGTTAAATACCTCAGATAGACGAATTTTAAAAGTTGCAGCCATTGTTGCTCATGAACATCAAGAAAAGTATGATGGTTCAGGTTATCCACAAGGTTTAAAAGGCGAAGAAATACATATTTATGGACGAATTACTGCCCTAGCAGATGTATTTGATGCCTTAGGATCAAATAGGGTATATAAAAAAGCTTGGAGTGACGAAAAAATATTTGAGATGTTTAAAAAAGAGAGGGGTGGACATTTTGACCCTATTTTAGTGGATATATTTTTTAAATACTTGCCTGAATTTTTAGAAATTAGAGATAGTTTAAAAGATGAAAATGACAAGTAGATAAAGTACAAGTGGATTTATTTAAGCACTACTTAACTTATTTTACTTTATTATTACATAACAATAATCAACTAGCTTGATTAAAAGCAATAAGCTAAGGTTTAGCTTGGACATATAAGACTTTTACTTTTATGACTCGTGCTTCAAATTATTTGGAGTTTTTATGAAAAAAATACTACTGGCACTTCTGTGTGCAACTACGCTCATGTTTTCTACAACATTTTACTTTACGGCTATTCCTGATCAAGATGAGAGTAAATTAGAACTTAGATTTTCACTCTTGGCTAATTATCTTAGTAAAGAGTTAGATATTGAAGTGAAATTCATTCCTGTAAAGTCTTATAGTGCAAGCATTGCAGCATTTAGAAATAATCAAGTACAGCTTGCATGGTTTGGTGGATTATCAGGAGTTCGTGCAAGAATACTTGTTCCTGATTCTCTTGTAATAGCACAAGGGTATGAAGACCCGAATTTTAAAACGTATTTTATAGCTCATAAAAGCCTTAAGATAAAAAAATCTTCTGCTTTAAGTACAAAAATTACGAATCAAAGCTTTACTTTTGGATCTAAAGGTTCTACTTCTGGACGTTTAATGCCTGAGTATTTTCTAAGAGAGAATTTAAACAAAGCACCTTCTTCCCTCTTTTCTAAAGTTGGATATTCAGGCTCTCATACTAAAACTATAGCATTGGTTCAAAGTGGAGCATATAAAGTTGGTGCAGTGAATTTTAAAGTTTGGGAAAGAGAATTATCACTTGGTAATATAGATTTATCAAAAGTAGATGTTATCTGGGAAACACCTACTTATCCTGATTATCAATTTACAGCAAGAGGAGATTTGGATGAAAAGTATGGAAAAGGTTTTACAAAAAAACTAGCAGCTGTACTTATTGATATAAAAGATAAAGATATACTTAATGCTTTCCCCAGAAAATCCTTCATAAAAGCAAAAAACAGTGATTTTGATGCTATTTTAGAAGTGGGTAAAAAAATAGGTCTCATTGATTAATGGCATTTCTTTTAGAAGATGAGAATTTTTCGTATTCTAATACGCTTGTATTAAAGAATATTAATTTAAAAATAAACAAGGGAGAAAAACTGGCGCTTTTAGGTAAAAGTGGTTCCGGTAAATCAAGCTTGTTAAAACATCTTTTTGAAAAACAAAAAAACAATGTTTCTTATATTCCTCAAGATTTATCTCTAATTAACAAATTAAGTGTTTTTCACAATATCTTTATGTCACGATTAGACAATCATTCAAGTATCTATAATTTAATAAATTTATTTTTCCCTTTTAAAAAAGAGGTAAATGAAATTAAAATACTTTTAAAAGCCTTAGATTTGGAGGATAAGATTTTTGAAAATGTTTCTACACTTTCAGGAGGGCAAAAACAAAGAGTTGCAATATTAAGAGCTAAATTTAATGCAAAAAGAATTTTATTAGCGGATGAACCCGTTTCTTCTTTGGATGAGTATTTAGCAAAAAAAGTACTTGAAGATTTTTTTAATACGTATGATACTGTTATTTGTACGCTTCATAATGTTTCTTATGCAATTCAATATTTTGATAGAGTAATTGGTTTAAAAGATGGCGAAATTATTATAAATAAAGCCTGTAGTGAACTAAGTAATGATGATAGGAATACTTTATATTATGTTTGTGAGTAAGAATTTTAAAGTCACTTTCTTTTTTTGTTTCTTGGCTTTTATTTCTTTTTTATTTTCTGATTTTTCTATTTCTTCTTTAGCACCAATGTTAGAACTTAAGAAGTTCTTTCTTGCTTTATTTGAAATAAATATTTCAACTCTTCCTAGTTTATTCCCAGCTATTTTAAGAACAGTTTGTATTGCTGTTTTGGCCTTATTCTTTTCGTCTTTTTTTGGGTTTATATTGGCTTTGTTTTATAAAAATGTATTTATACGTACTTTTTTATCTTTTATTAGAGCCATACATGAATTATTCTGGGCTTTGATTTTTCTTCAAATCTTTGGACTTAATGTATTAACAGCACTTTTAGCACTTATCTTACCTTTTTCCGCAATATTCGCAAAAGTGTATTTTGAAATTTTAGAAGAACACGATGTTTTTGATAAACAACTAAGAGGAAAGAATATCCTTTCTTATTATTTTTACTCCAAAGTTCCAGATGCTTTTTCACATTTATTATCTTATACTTTGTATCGTTTTGAATGTGCCTTACGCTCATCTGCTATTTTAGGTTTTGTGGGTATTACTACCTTGGGGTATTATTTATCTTCTTCTTTTAATCAAGCTTATTATAATGAGGTTTGGCTCTTACTTTTTATGTTTTATGCTCTAATTGCGAGTATTAAGTTATGGTTTAATAAATACAGTTTTATTTTTCTTTTCTTCTTTTCTTTTTATTATTTGGATGATTTTGGTTCTTTATCATTAGAAAATTTATGGAGGTTCGTAAGCATTGATATTATTCCTTATCCTATAAAAGCATCCCTTTCTTTTGAAGATGGAAGTCTTTGGTTTTATCGTTTTTTTAGCAATGAAATAGTACCTGGTTTGTTTAACACTATTTTATTAACGCAAGTTGCTTTGGTATTAACAGGCGCTATGACCTTACTTGTGTTTCCTTTTATTTCCTATAAGTTTAGTAATATTTATGTGAGGTTTTTATCTCACATAGTATTGATTGTGTTTAGAAGCTCTCCTGAATATATTTTAGCATATTTGTTTTTGCAAATATTTGGGCCTTCTTTTCTCCCAGCTGCTTTAGCGCTTATGTTACATAATGGTTCTATTCTTGCATTTTTAATTGGAAAACAAGCCAATGCTTTAGAATACAGACTGGATTTCTCATCTTCCAAAATATCCTTATATGCTTATGAAACCTTACCAAGGCTTTATTCTTCTTTTTTATCATTTTTATTTTACCGTTGGGAAATTATAATGAGAGAAAGTGCTATTTTAGGAATGCTTGGTTTGGCTACTTTGGGTTTTTTTATTGACTCTGCTATAGCAGATTTTAGATTGGATAAAATGATGATGTTATTAATACTTACTGCTTTTTTAAATATTTTAATTGATAATATTTCAAAAAGAGTAAGTAGGTATTTAAAAAGTGATACAGAGATTAAAAGGTGTTATTAAAATAATCTCTAGAGAGAATTAAGTGCATCTTCATCAAAAAAGTATGTTTTATGAGCTGTTTTATTTAAAATCTTTTTACTAGCTAAATCCTTAAACAATTTAATCAGTGTTGGTTTTGAAACAGAAATCTTTTGCATGATTTCTAGATAAGAAGTAAAAAGTTGATTTTTTTCATCCAAGTTAGAAATCATATATTTAATAATTTCTACTTGTTTAGAATCGGTAATAGCAGAAATAGTTTTAATAACATTTATGTTTTTTCTAAGTTCTTTTTCTTGAATTTGTGGTAATAAAATATCATGTAAGGTATTTAATAACTCTTTTACATTAATGGGTTTAACAATGTAATGATCAATTTTAAGTTTAATAGCTTCTAATAAATATTTAGTATCCGTATGCGCAGTCGCAAGTATTGACGGTATAAAAATTTTTTTATTCTCTTTTAAGTCTTTTAAAAAATCAATACCATTTTCATTTTCTAAGAGAATATCGCAAATAATAATATCTATAGTGTAGCAATTAATTATTTCAAAGGCTTCTTTAGAAGTATTAACGGCATATACTTCTTTTGCAAAATCATCTAAAATATCTTTTGTGTGTTTTAATAAACTTTTATCATCTTCTATATATAAAATATTAAATTGATTTAATATGTTTAAATTTCTATTCATCTTTTGCCTTTACTATTGGAATGGCCATAATAAAAAGTGCGCAGTCTTCAAAAATAGCTTTATTAATATTATAATAAACGTTTTTGCACTTTATATTACCATTCATATGTTTTTCAATTATTTGTTTTGACATATACAATCCTATCCCTGTTCCCGCACTTTTATATTTAGTAGTGTAGTAGGGGTCAAAAATATGAGGTAAGGCTTCTTGTTTTATTCCTCCACCATTATCGTATATTTTTATCACTATAAAATTGTTTTGACATTTTAATACGATTTTGATTAATTTATTGTTTGATTTGTTTTTTAATGCATCTTTTGAGTTAGAAATCATATTTAATAGCACATGTGAGAGTTCATTATAGAAACCATATGTCGATAAGTCTTCTTTAATTATTAAATGTACTTTTATCTTTTCTTGATCTAAAATATACTTTGATAAACTAAGAGAGTGATTGATGCAGTCAGAAATTTTAAATATAGATTTTTCTTTATTAGGTTTAAAGTAGTTTTGAAAGTCTTCTAGGGTGTTTGACATATTTTGCGATAATAATATTGCATCGTTTACTTTTTCATCCATATACTCTTGGGTAAGTTTACCCAAGGACATTTTTACTTGAAAGGATTGAACAATCATTAAAATTGAACTTAGGGGTTGTCTCCATTGATGGGCAATATTAGAAATCATTTCTCCTAAAGAAGCTAATTTTGCTTGTTGGAACATAATAATATCTTTTTTCCTTGAGTTAAGAACTTCTGTTTTAACTTTATTAGCCAAAGAATCATTTAATTTAAGTAATTCTTTTGTTTTATCTTCAATTGCAGCTTCTAATATATAGTGTGAAACACGGAAGTTATTAATAATTATTATTGAGAGTAAAATACAAAACAAAAAAACCAAGAAAATGGATAAATTAAGAATATTACTTAGTATATTAAATACTTCTTGGGTGTTGATTTTTTCGTCAATGGCTAAATTTAAATCATAATTGGTCAAATTGGTTAAATAAATATTAATAGAATTTATATCAAAGTTGATTTTGTCAATAAGAAAAATGGCTTCTTCCTCATTTTTTTGTGAGAATAAAATATAGATAGTATTTATTTTTTTATTAATGAGTGCAATTTTTCTATCAATATTTTTAATAATATTATGCTGTAATTTTTCATTGTGCGTGCTGCTTGGATTAAGTACAAGTGTTTTAATAAGCTCCGTAACAAAAAATGTGTCTTCGCTTTTACTTAAAGAGGTTTTTTTATAAGACAACCAGTTTTTATTAATAAGTTGTTGCCCTAAAACAATAACGTCTTTTGATTGTGAAATAGTAATATTATCATGCTGTACATCGTATAAGGTATCATAGATATTAATGGCAAAAGTATCTTTGATGGTTTCTAGTTTTATTATTGGCTTGGTTCTTTTCTCAAATAAAAAATCAAAATCATTTTTTAAAGCGTACATGGATATTTGAGATAAAACAATGATGCTGAACATTCCACCCGCAATAATAAAAATTAAAAAAGATGTTTTATAAGAAAATGGTATTTTGTCATAAAAATTAAATATTTTTTTTATCTGCATTATTGTATTTCTTTAAAATTATTATTTTTATACTCATATAAGTATAAGTTGTTTTGTACTTGTGTGTCTTTATAGTCGCTTGGCAGACCATTTAAAAAACCTTTGGGTAAGTTTTTTAACTGTTCTAAAAAACTTGTTCGTGTTAGACTGCCGTTAATATTTTGTAAGGCTTGAACAATAGCTTTCGCAGCAAGAAAACTCTCCAAGGATACAAAACCTAAGTCTTGTTTTGGAAAGTATTTCATCATTAATTTTTTATATTCATTGATAACTGAAATATTTGCACTTTCATAATAAGGTACCACAGAAGAAAAAAGTAAGTTTTCACTTTCGTAGTTTAGTTCTTTTATCATTTCATTTGCATCTCCAAAAGAAATATTACAAAAAATGGTATCTTTAAATATAGGATCGTTTTTGGCTTTTTTAATAAATAAAGCATTTGCTTTATAAGCTCCAACCATAATAATAGCCTCTGGTTTTCCTTTTTTTATTTCATAAAAAGCATGTTTGATGGATAAGGTATTTCTTTTATACGTACCTTCTGAATTGAGTTTTAATTTTCTTTTCTCTAAAGCTTCTAATAAAGAGATATAGCCTTCTTCTCCATAATCATCATTTTGATAAAAAACAGCAATTTTACTTATCTTTTTCTTTTTGTATAAATACTGAACTAAATTCTCTATTTCTTCTTTATAAGAAGCTCGATAATTTACTATATTTGTTTTATACTCATCTCTTAAAAAAGAAGCTCCTGTAAAAGGTGCAATAAATGGAATGTTTTCTTTTTCCAAAATAGGTAAAATACTCTTAACCGTAGGCGTACCTACAAAACCAAATAAAGAAAAAACATCATCTTCTTCAATTAATTGATTAAGGTTTTCTTTTGTTAATTCTGGTTCATATTTATCGTCATAAGTAATAAGTTGTATTTTTTTGTTTTTTAATAAATTATTATCATTCACATGAAAAAAATATGAACTGGCTCCTGAATATACAGCAGAACCCCAAGCTTTCATGATTCCAGTTTGAGGTACTGATGCACCAAAAAGAATGATTTGATTATTATATACCTTGTCTCTAAGTGAAATATAAATTAAAAGAATAAAAAGACTAAAAGCAAATAAATATTTAAACACGTATACCTCATTTTTATTAAATTATATCACACTTGAGCAAAAGGTAACACTTGTTTTTATTTTGGTAAAATATTATTAACTTTTTAAGTAAAACCGAAGTTAATACAGTTTAAAATAGGTAAATTATATTTTACCAAAAGGCAAAAAATGTATGAATATGTTTATTATACAAACAAAGAACTGGACTTTCCTCTCTCTTCTAATATTCTTGTAACAAATTCTTATAAAGAAATAGAAGACGAAGATTTTATCGTATCCAATTCAAAAGATATACATGCACAACAAATAGCTTTTGAAATTGATTATTACATTAATCATTCAAAAGACAGTATTGCAAAAAAAATTAAAAACATAGAAAAACTTTATGATATATCCGCTTCACGTTTTGATTTATCTAAAGAAATGTTATATAGCCAAGATGTAGCTAATAAAGTTTTATTGGTTTGTAGCGATGATGAAAAAAAAGAATTTTTAAAAAAATCCTTGCCCGATGAAT